>JALORT010000065.1 GCA_025458755.1 Methylotetracoccus sp. | reverse complement strand
AAGCGGGTTTGACGCACGAAAAGAAAATCAGGATCACCGCTGCTGTTTGTCGAATGACCGCTTCTTTCCGTATCATCGGCAGCCGATCCCGCGCCGGGAGGTGGCCGTCCCTGCCGTTGTCCCCGCATCAAACGAGTGCTCCGCACATGACTCATACCCCGTCGGAGAGTACCCCGGATTCAGCGCGGAGCTGGTACGGACGCTGGACCCGCGCTCCGCTCGCGCTGCGTATCCTCGCGGGCATGGTTCTCGGAATCGTGTTCGGGCTGGCCTGGAATCTGGGTGCCGATTCCCAGACAGCAGCGACACGCTATCTGCTCGATGTCGGCAAACTGATCCTGCGGCTGCTTTCTATGATCGCGCTGCCGCTGATCTTCGTCGCCATCATTCACGCCCTGCTTGCCGCCGATGTTGGGGCCCGCACCGCGAAACGGCTGGCTGGACTGCTGTTAACCAATACCTTCGTGGCTATCCTGATCGGACTTCTGGTCGCTAATCTTCTCCAGCCAGGCAGCCAGGCTATGGTGACGGAACCGGTGGTTACCGCGCTCCCCGAACTGGACCTCTGGGACGAGCTGAAGCGAAAAATCCCGGATAGTTTTTTCGGGTCCCTCGTACCGCACTGGGACACAGGGCGCCAGGACATCATTCCGGCGATCCTGATTGCCTTGGGATTGGGCATCGCCATTCGCCGGGTACGGGACAAGGAAGCTGCCGAGGGACGCAGCGGGGTACAGACCATCGCTGAACTCTTTGAAACCTTTTACAGTATCTTCCTGACCGCACTGAACTGGATCGTGGACCTGGTGCCGCTCGCGGTGTTTTCGATCGTCGCTCACGTGGTGGCGACGCAGGGCATGAAGCCTTTCATTTCACTGCTCGGCTTCGTCGGCGCAGTTCTGATCGCGCTGACCCTGCAAACCTGCTATTACCTGGCTCGCGTCAGCCTGCAATCCTGGGTCAAACCCTTGGCATTTCTGCGCGGCGGCAGCGAAGCTCTGCTCACCGCGTTCTCCACCGCGAGCTCCACCGCCAGCGCTCCGCTGAATTACAAATGTCTCAGAGAGAAAATCGGCTTGCGGGAAGAGTCCGCGGCGATGGGCGCCCTGGTCGGGAGCAACTTCAACAACGACGGGACGGCGTTATACGAAGCCATGGGTCCGCTGTACATCGCACAAATGCTCGGACAGCCCATCCCGATGCTGCAGCAGCCGATGGTCGCCTTGATGGCCGTAGTCGCCTCGGTCGGCGCCCCTGGCATTCCGGAGGCGGGGCTGGTCACGATGGTGCTGGTTTTCCAGACCGTAGGGCTGCCCACCGAATACGTTGCGCTGCTGCTGCCCATCGATTGGTTCCTGGATCGCTGCCGCACGATGGTCAACGTGCTGGGCGACATGAGTGTCGCCTGTGTGCTGGATGGCAACGTGCGCGAGACCCAGCCCGCGCGACCGATGAAGCGACGCGCGGAAGACCAGGCGGAGGGTTGACCCGTCGAACGCGCGTCATCCAGTCGATGACTGGACTGCCGAGCGGCGCTCGCAAACCACGGCTCACGCCTCCAATCGGTCGATACCGACCGCTTGCCGGTACGTCGCGGCGCCAGACGCTACCAGATCAGATCATCCGGCACTACATAAGCCGCGTACTCGTCATCCGCACTTTCGGTGACCGGAAGCGGCGATTGATTCCATAGAATCAGATGAGCCGCACTGCGGGCCTGGATTTTCTCGGCCACTGCGGACGGCACCAGTTCGTAACGTCCGTCCGACCTCACAATCGCCAGACGTCCATGCGCGATTTGCTGCCGAACCGACTCCGTGACGTGCAGCGTCTTGACCTTCCCCTCGTCAGCAAACTTGTACGGCACCTCGCCCTCGCCGATCGGCACCCTGTGCGCCTCGACCAACTGTTTGACCTGTGCGGCGGCGGCTTTCTGTTCCGAAACCTCCGTGCGCAAGCGGTTCAGCTCCCGATCGCGCTGAACTTTTTCGGTTGCCTGTTGGCGAGCCCGCTGACGATCCTCCGCGCCTGCGCCGCTTTTCCCCGCACCCTGCTGGCTTTCCTTCCGCTTTTCCTTCTGCGCTTTCTTCAGCTGCTTATCGTTCACCAGACCGGACTTCAGCAATTGATCCTGCAACGCGTTTCCCATAATGATCTTTCTCCTCAACGGTGCGAGTTGGTGCCGGAACGGGACGGCGGCGTCAACTCAGTGGATTCAACCTGTTTGATCGCTCTGAAGCCAAACAGTTTACTCAAGCGCGGCGGACCTTCGGGGCGGGTACTCAGTAGTATTTCACTGGCATTGGCGGCGATCGTCCGGGCAATCTCCCGGGTAGGCAAGTCATTGGCATCGTCGCCGAACGGATTCTCGATCTCTTCCGCGATCAATTCCAGGCTGGCCAACACGTAGAACACAAACACGCTGAAAAGCGCGGTCCAGTATTCGAACGGATGGACGAAACAGAACGGGATGCTGACGATGTACGCAAAGATGAATTTCTTTATAAACAGACTGTAGGAATAAGGAATGGGCGTCTTCTTGATGCGTTCGCAGGCCCCGCAGACCTCGGTCAAGGCGGAAACGTCCGGCTGCAAAGCCAGGAAATGCATGTCTGTTATCTCACCGCCGCGATACAGGCGGTCTAGCTCGCCAAACAACTGGGAGGCGACATGATTCGGCCAGTGCTGAATCACAGGGTCGCCCTTCGGCAGCTCGCCGTCACGCAGATGTTCCCGCATGACGGCCGGATACCTGCCGATCAGATCGGCGAGTGCTGTGCGCGAGGGATGCCCCGTCACCAGCGCTGCATCCAGCTTCAGGGCCATATTCCGCGAGCTGTTCACCAGGGTCCCCCAGAGCTTCCGTCCTTCCCACCAACGCTCGTACGCGGTGTTGGTGCGAAACACCAGCAGCAGTGACAGCACGAACCCCAACAGCGAATGAACCAGCGCGGTTCCTTCAAAAAGATCATGCAGAAATGTGAAGTCGAGGTAAACCACGACAATGTTGTAGAGCGCCAACGAGCACATCGCCGGCAACAGGCGCCGGAAGGTGTCGCTCTTGTGGAACTTGAAAATCAGCCCCCACCAGCTTTTCGGATCGTAAGAAATCATGCCGCGGAATTATGCCGGTGCTCCGGCCCAAGAAAAAGCGCATCACGGCTGCCGAGTTGATCGGAAGGACCGCGACGTTTACTTCCAGACGTCCCGTATCAGCCGCTGCAGCGGCCGTTTGAGAATGACCGGCTGGTTCAGTAAAGTGGCAGAACCGATGACCGAACGAGCCGAAGACTCTTCACTCCCCGTGGAAACGTTTCGCTTGGTTGGGAAGCCCCGCCCGATCCACCGACACAGAGTCGCTTCGCGCCGCGGGTGTGGACGTGACGCGAATATGCAGCCGCAAGCGAAGGACTACTGATGGAACACCATTATCCCGATCTATTCGGCGAACTGCTGGTGATCTTCATTGGTTCCCTGATCAGCGTCGTGGTCTTCCAGCGTCTGAGACTGCCGGACACGCTCGCTTACCTGTTCACCGGCGCGTTGATCGGACCTTTCGGTCTGGCATGGATCAAGGACACTGCAGATATCAAATTTCTGTCCGAACTCGGCCTGGTGTTTCTGTTATTCGAACTCGGGCTGGAATTTTCGCTGCCGCGTCTGATGTCGCTCGGGCGCGCGGTCTTCGGGCTCGGCTCGATGCAGGTCGGCGGTACCATTCTGGTTTTCGGCGCCATCAATTATTTCCGCATCGGATTGTCCTGGCAGTCCGCCCTCGACGTCGCCGGCGCTTTGTCCTTGTCATCGACGGCGGTCGTGGTTCGGGAACTGAAAACCTATAATCTGACCAACCGGCACCATGCTCAACTCGCGATCGGTGTGCTGATCTTTCAGGATCTGGCTGCGGTGATCGGCTTGATTCTGATCCAGGCGTTCGGGGGGGACCACAGCAATTCCCTGCCCCAACAGATGCTGGTGACGCTCGAGAAAGGAACGCTGTTGGTCCTGCTGCTTCTCGGCGCCGGAAAATGGCTACTGCCACCAGTGTTCCACGAGATTGCCAAGACGCGATCCGAGGAAGTCTTCGTGCTGACCGTCCTGGTCGTGATTCTGCTCTCGGCGTGGGTGACCAATGCGTTCGGCTTGTCCATGGCCCTGGGGGCTTTTCTGACCGGAGTCATGCTCGGAGAGAATGAGTTCCGCCATCAGGTGGAATTGGATATCCGGCCTTTCAAAGACATCCTGATGGGTTTGTTCTTCGCCTCGGTCGGCATGCAGTTGAACTTCGGACTGCTCGCCGACGCCTCGGCGGCCCGCGTGGTGGTCTTGGGCATCCTGCTGCTGGTGGTCATCAAGACGCTGTTGACCACGCTCTTCGCCATGCTGCTCGGCGAATCGATGACGACCGGCACAAAAACCGGGCTTATTCTGGCTCAAGCCAGTGAATTCGGCTTCGCGCTGATCATTCTGTCACGGGAACTCGGTGTGATTTCCAACGAGCTCAGTTCCCACGTTCTGATCATCGCGCTGGGCAGCATCGTGCTGGCGCCCTGGCTGGTCCGCTACAGCTTCGAAATCAGCCAGTTCCTGGCACGTCTCGCCGGTCAGTCGGTGTCGCCCCGTGACCGTGAATTCAGCCGCGTATCACCGCATCTCACCGACCACGTCATCCTGGCCGGGTATGGTCGGGTGGGGCAACTCATCGGCAAATTCCTGCGCGCCAACGATGTACCGTTCATCGCGCTCGATACCGATGCCCAGGTCGTCAAGCAAGCCCGTTTGGCCGGAGACCTTATCATCTACGGCAGTTGCCAGCGTGTGGAATTGTTGAAACGCTGCCACATGGAACGGGCGCGGCTGGCGATCCTGACCTTCAAATCACTGAAGGATGCCTGTCGTGTCGTTGCCCAAATCCGCGCGCTGGGCTACAAATGCCCGATCGTCGTTCGCACCCAACACGAAGGCAACTATGCCGAGCTGCTGGCCGCCGGCGCGAACTACGTGATTCCGGAAATGCTCGAGTCGAGCCTGATGATGGCAGCGGAAGTGATGACCTTGCTGGGTTTTCCGAAGGCGGTCGTCGATGAACAGGTGCTGGCCGAGCGCAATCTGCATAAATCCACACAGCAGCAATGAATTCGGCAGCGGCGGCGGCCCGGGAACATGCCACCATTTTGAGTCCGTCATTCTCTGACGTGACGGCTGCTACAATCTTGGCACTCTAAATCTCAAGCACTGCCATCGTGAATTCTTTACCTCTCGCGCATGTCAATCGTCGTCGCGGCCGATGGGGTCAGCGCGCAGCCACAAGGCTCGCGACGGCCGCTTACCTGTTCCTCGGCGCCTGCGCTCACGATCTCGGTCTCATGAAGAGAGCCGAAACCGTCGGCGCCTACCGTTCCGCCATTCGGTGGAGTCACTTTGAACAGGCCGCGGCATTTCAGAACGGCGTGGCCCCTCCACGCCGGGCGACCGACAAGCTGCGGGATGTCCGTGTCACTGGGTACGACGTCGTCCGCGAACGCGAAGACAAGCAGCGCGGAACACTGCACCAGACAGTCACCATTCGCTACCATCACCTTGGAGATCGCGTCGAGAAGACCATCGTCGACGAACAAGACTGGCATTACGACGAGGAACGTGGCGACTGGGTTGTCGACAGCGCGCTGCCGCCCTTCGAATGACCGCCGTGCGTTCTCGAGGTTCCGCGAGCGGCCGAACGCCGTCTTGCGCGCACACGAAGGGGATGATCCCGCCCGCGGCCATTGCGCCAGTCATTTCATCTTCGCCTCGGGCACGCTCGGAATCTGCGCGTGACAGCACGTCCCGCGGGCGAGACATCCGGTATACGCTCGTAGCGGAGTGTACCCGGACTGCATGGCCCCACCCGCTAACGGCAAGCAGCAATCCAGCTGTGAAAGCACCCCGCCGCGTCGCTAACTGCCGCCGTTGACGTCAGGAGCGGGGAATGTCGCTTGCTTGCCCCGAGGCAAACCGGACCGGGGGAAGTAAACGACGCGGGGAGCGCCCCCGGGGAATTCACGGAGTTAGAACACCGTACAAAGTCCAGAGGCGCGCCCAGGTTCTTGAACTTGACTACTTGGTTGGGACGAACTGCGGCAGCAAGACACTGTTGACGATCCACACGACGCCGTTGGTCGCACGGACGCCCTGGCAACTGGCCGTCGACTGGTTGATTTGCGGACCCTTGCGGTCGTCGTAGTCCAGGAACACCGTCTGTCCCTGCAGCGTCGCCGCTTCCAGCGGATAGAGCGGCTTGCGGGGATCTTGCCTGCCGGGAGAGACATGATAGGTCAGTACGGCTGGTAACAAAGTCGTTGAGTTGTCTACCAGCAAATTCACAAGGTCGGGCGGCAGCAGGGCAAACGCGTCATTGGTCGGAGCGTAAACGGTGAGAGGGCCCGGCCCGCTCAACGCGCCGCCCAGGCCGGCGAGTACGACGAGATCGTATAGCGTACTGAGCGCAGGAGTTGCCGCCGCAGCCTCGGCGATTGTCCCATTGAAGTCAACGAGGGGCGTCCTCACGCACTGTCTGTATTTGGCGAAGTCGAAGCGGCCCGTCGCGTGGGCGGGAGCCGCGGTGAGGGAGCCAAGGACGGCCAGCGTGATGCAGAATTTACGAAAAGTATTCATGATTGGGTCTCCCAGTACATCGTGTTACAAGCAACCACTTTGAAGTCCGCAACCCTTGGAACGCTTAAGACTTCAGACCGCCAGACGGTTCATGGATCATGCGTTCGGGTTAGCGTGGGGACATCGTAGGAGGGTTCACGTGAAGGCCGCGTGATGGAGCTGTCAAGAAAACGTGAAGTCCAAAAAAAATCCGCGAATATGTTCTCCAACTTCACCCAGCAACCCCGGCCCGCCTTCGGTCCCCGGACCGTCATGCCGCGCCGTGCAACACACGATGCTCGGCAACAGCCGGCAAGCTGGCGTTATTGCCTGGAGTGAACTTCGATTCGGATCAGCGCGTCAGGCAGCGGTCGGTATGGCGGACTTGGCCGTCTCCCGGCTGTTCTCGACCATGAGTGGTGATAGCAGACCGCGCTAAGGGCCATCCGGTGCGAGTGGTTCGGCAGCGATGAGAGCGACGGCCGACCGCATACCGGAGCGCCAGGAACAATCCTTGGACGGACGTTCTGCTGGGCTGCGATCTCCGCTAGAATCACAGGCGCGTTTGCTGCCATCCCCGCAACGCGGGCAGTAAAAACGATCCAATCGGCGTCGCGCATGACCCTACCCGTTCGACGATCCTGACTGCCTCAGGACCGACGAGCCGGAGCGCCGCGATTCCCGGTACGAGAAACCCCGAGCGGAAGAGACGACATCCTTTGGCACCGATGCAACCCGGCCACCTGTTGCTGATAGAAGACCATCGGGACATTGCGGAAATGGTCTACGAGCACTTCGAGCGACGCGGCTATGCCGTCGACTATGCGGGTGATGGCCTCACGGGGTTGCACCTCGCCGTTTGCAATGCCTACGACGTGATTCTCCTGGACCTGATGCTCCCGGGCATGGACGGCATAGATCTGTGCGAGAAGTTGCGCAAGGAGGCCCGCTGCACCACGCCCATTCTGATGCTCACGGCACGGGACACGGTGCAGGACAAGATTGGCGGGCTGAACGCGGGCGCCGATGATTACCTGGTCAAACCCTTCGACATCCAGGAGCTTGAAGCGCGGGTCCGAGCCTTGATTCGGCGGCATCGCAGCGAGGTCAGCCCCGGATTACTGCAGGTCGGTGATCTGACGCTTGACTTGGCCACTCTGCGGGTAGAGCGCAGCGGCGTCAGTCTGGAGCTCACGCCAACGGCGCTAAAGATCCTCAAGATGCTGATGAACGCGTCGCCCCGACTGGTCACGCGCGAAGAGATCGAGCGGGAGGTCTGGGGCGAAACATTGCCTGACAGCGATACCCTCCGCAGCCATCTCTACAACCTTCGGAAGGTGATCGACAAACCCTTTGCCAAATCGATGCTCGTCACCGTGCAGAGCCTCGGCTACCGCCTGATCGATCCCGATGCAGAAGCGCCAGCAAATCGGCCGTAAGTTAGCCAAGGTCTTCCTGCTGCAGCTCGGTTTCATCAGCCTGGCCGCCCTCTCCGGGGTCTACGCCGCGAAGCGGGTGCTCGAGGGCATACTGATCCAGCAGGCGCTCCGCGACGAGGCCGAGCATTTCTGGGACCACTACCGCACCGACCCCAGCTTTCCGCTGCCGGATACCCGAAACATGAAAGCCTACCTGTGGCCCGGCCAGAACCGCCAGGAAGTGCCATCGAACCTGCGCGAACTCCCGGCCGGGT
>JALORT010000469.1 GCA_025458755.1 Methylotetracoccus sp. | reverse complement strand
TGAGCATCGACCTGTCCGGGGAAAGCCTGCACCGGCGCGGCTACCGGCTGGCGGGCGGCAGCGCCCCGCTGAAGGAGAATCTCGCGGCGGCCATTCTGGTTCGCGCCGGCTGGCCGGAAATCGCGCGGGCCGGCGGAAGCCTGTTCGATCCGATGTGCGGTTCCGGCACCCTGCTGATCGAGGCGGCGCTGATGGCGGGCGACATCGCGCCAGGCCTGCTGCGCGAGGACTTCGGCTTTCTGCGCTGGAAAGGGCACCAGCCGTTGGTCTGGCAGTCGATCCGCGAGGAAGCTGAGGCTCGCCGTGCGGCAGGTATCGCTGCCATCCCGCGCATCGTCGGCCATGATCATGACCGGACCGCCGTCGGTATGGCGTGGCAGAACGTCGAGCGCGCCGGGCTGCGCACGCAGATCCACGTCGAGCGGTGCGATCTCGGCGCGACCGAGTCGCAGCCGGGCACGGGGCTCGTCATCGTCAATCCACCCTATGGCGAGCGACTGGGCGAACTCGATGCGCTGCAGCCGCTTTATACGCAGCTGGGTGACGTCCTGCGCGAGAGATTTTCCGGCTGGCGGGCCGCCGTCCTGACCGGCAATCCCGAACTCGCGTTCAGGATAGGAATTCGTGCACGCCGACACTACGCGCTGTTCAATGGTGCCTTGCCGTGCAAGCTGTTCACGTTCGATATCGAACCCGAGCGCTTCTTCACGCCGCATGCCGGAGGCGCGCTCGACGAGGCGGGTCGCGAAGTGGCCGGCCTGTTGCGACGAGCCGCACGCATCGAGACCCTGGGCGACTCGGGCGCGATGTTCGCCAACCGGCTGAAAAAGAATCTACGGGTTCTGGAGCGCTGGGCCCGGCAGCAGGGCGTCTCGTGCTACCGGGTCTACGACGCCGACCTGCCGGAGTACGCGGTCGCCGTCGATCTTTATCGCAGCAGCGGAGAGCAATGGGCCCTGGTTCAGGAATATCAGGCGCCTTCCTCGATTCCTCCGGAGAAGGCCCAGCAACGGTTGGTGGAGGCGCTGGCGGCGGTGCGCAGTGTTCTGCAGCTGCCCCCCGAGCGCCTGTTGCTGAAAGTGCGCCGCCGCCAGAAGGGGACCAGCCAGTACGAGAAGCAGGCCGATACGCGGAATTTCCTCGTGGTCGAAGAGTCGGGGCTCCGTTTCTGGGTCAATCTGCACGATTACCTCGATACGGGTCTCTTTCTGGATCACCGCCCGACACGGACACTGATCGGCGAACTGGCGGACGGCCGGGAGTTCCTGAATCTCTTTGCCTATACCGGCAGTGCGACCGTATATGCGGCCAAGGGCGGTGCGCGCACGACCACCAGTGTCGATCTGTCAAATACTTATCTCGACTGGGCTGCGCGCAATCTGGAACTCAACGGTATGACTGGCCGGGAACACCGCCTGATCCGGAGTGATGTGCTGGAGTGGCTCCGGCGTGCCGAGCGGGAGCGATTGCGCTATGGCCTGATCTTTCTCGATCCGCCGACCTTCTCCCAATCGAAGGGGATGGTCGGGACCTTCGACGTACAGCGGGATCACGCGGGACTCCTCCGCCTGGCCACGAAGCTGCTGGCGCCGGAGGGTATACTGATCTTCTCAACCAATTTGCGCCGGTTCAAAATGGATCAGGATGCTCTAGCCGGATTCGTGGTCGAAGACATCAGCGCACGAACGCTGCCGCGCGACTTCGAGCGGAATCCTCGCATCCATCAATGCTGGAAGATCGAACGGACGACGTGAAGGGTGGATCGGAACGTTCACATCCTCGTGTCCGGCCGCGTGCAGGGCGTCTGGTTCCGCGGCTCCACCGCGAACGTGGCCGAGGCGCTCGGCCTCGTCGGCTGGGTGCGGAATTTGCCAGATGGTTGCGTCGAGATCGAGGCGCAAGGGCCGGCGCCGAAGATCGAGGAATTTATCGCCTGGTGCCGGATTGGTCCACCCAGAGCCTCGGTCGATCGCCTCGCAATCGTCGAACAGCCGCCCACTGCGAACTATTCTTCTTTTGAGGTTCGCAGGCCGTAATCGCGTCCGGGTTGGCGATCGCGCGGCAGGCATCGCGATGCCGTTTCCTGGTCACAACGAGGCTAAATGTATCCCCGCTGACTTGGTTTGCCAATGAATACAGGATTTCGAATATCGGCGTATTCGCTATGTGTGGCCATGTCGGTCGGTGCTGCAGCGGTCGCTGCCGAACCGTCCGCGAGTGCTCAGGCAGCCACATCGGCTGAGCGTTCGACTGTTGTCCACGTCCGCTATTCCGGCGAGCGCCTCGGCGCCGTGGCACAGGATCTGGAACGGCGCAGCGGAATCGCCATCACGGTGCCGCCCGGGCTGGCGGGTGATCGCCTCAGCAAGGATGTCCGCGCCGGCACCTGGTCCGAAGCCGTTGCTCAGATTCTCCGGGGCTATGACTATGCAGCCGAGACGGACGATCAGGGGAATGTCCGCCGCATTCTGCTGCAGACACGGATTACGAAGATCGCGGACGCCAGCGCACCCCGCCAACCGGCTCGACGGAAAAAATCGGCAACGCCGGCCGCAGCGGACAACGGTACAGGTTCCGACGGGTCCGGGCTGCCGAAACGCTTCCGCGGGTTGAATCCCTCATCGGTTGCTCCGATCGATCTGTCGCTGAGTCAGCTCGACAGGCTGAAACGGGGCGACAGCTTCACGCTCGGCCTCG
>JALORT010000468.1 GCA_025458755.1 Methylotetracoccus sp. | reverse complement strand
GCTGACCGCGATCGTATGGGTGTTGCAGTCTGTAATCGACGAGTTGAAGCTGAGCAGGTACTCGTTGTTGAGAAGCTCCGAAACCGTCACATAGGCGTCGCTGATTTCCTGGGGGGTCGGCGTCAGGTAAAACTCGCCGCCCGTCTGCAAAGCCAGCTGCGTCAGGTACTGGCTGCCAACGGTCGACACAGTGCCGACCCCTACCGTGAATATCGAGGCCCCTGCGTCGTTCGCGGCGGCCAGCGCCGTATTCAAGTCAGCCTTGGAGGTGTTGTCTCCGCCGTCGCTGATCGCAATGATCGCCTTCGGGCCGGGAGGCAAGGCAACGCCTCCCAACGTGAACTGGCCGGCCGAGAGTACGATCGCGTCGAAGAGGTTCGTGCCCTGGCCAGGGTAGTCGGAGAGAACCCCGTTGATCAGCGCCTGCGTCCCGGTGCCCGATGGCCCATCGAGTGGGGTAAAGGGCACGATGACGGACGCCTTGGTGGCACTGCTGTTATTGAACTTCACGATCGCGGCATAGTCGCCCACCGCCATCGAGCTGATGAAGGCAATGACGGCGTTCTGCATCGAGTCCAGCGCCGTATCCTGGATGGAGCCGCTGTAGTCCATTGCAAAGACGACCGAGACCTTCTGGTCCGAACCCTTCGGAGGCAGCGAGAACGCGACACCCTCGGTGGGCACTGGAACGCCGTCGACCGTCACCGAGAAATCCGCCGCCTCGAGACCGGTGACGGGATCGCCGCCGGCATCCGTGACCGTGACGAACGCATTGATCGGCGCCTCAATCGGTCGCGCCTCGACGCGCAATGAGACGTCGGCAGAGGCGGGCAGGGTCACGAACATCATTGCGGCCCACAGCGACAGCATCAGCCAGCGCAACGCGGGCGGGATCGACAGCAGGGCGGGACGATAGCGTTCCGACGGTTTCATAGGTTTCTTGTCTCGATTTGGTGAATTTGATAGGGTCAGCTTCAAAGAAAGGGTTCGGTCTACAGCGCGCAGCCTACCCCGCGGGGCAAGCCGAGACGATGCCCGGCGAGCGTAAGCTGTGACATCGCTCACAGATCCACGCCCGGGGCTGCGAAAAGCGTGAGCCTCGGCTTGAATTCCCTGCCCGGGTATTCCCCGATAGCGACCTGCAAGTTAGGCTTGCTGTCATTAATTTGTCATGAATGGGCGACCATGCTACCCGTCGATAGTTCCCCGCGCGCGCGGCGTTACCTGCTGACACTCTCCGGGGTGACTCTCTTCGTGCTCGCTTTTCCGATGGCGGTGTGGCAGATGGGGTTCCTGTCCGATGAGGTGCGGAACCTGGCGCGCCGGCTGTTCAGCGTCGGGCTCGAAAACAACATCGGTGCCTGGTGGTCGGGTGCATTGCTCGTTCTGGCGGCCGTCCATTCGTTCGATGGGTTTCGTCGCTATCAGGACGAGGGAGCAACAAAGCTTGCGCTGGCCTGGCTCGTGATTGCGGGCGTGCTGGTTGGTCTCTCCCTGGACGAGGTGGGCTCGCTTCATGAGCGTGTTGGCCAGCGCGGCGGCTGGTGGGCGTTGCTGCCGTTCGGCGTGGTAATCATTGCCGCCGTCACCTGGGCGTCGTGGCAGATGTGGACGAGTTCGGTCGAGCGTCGCAGCATCAAGTTGATTGCAGTCGCCTTCGCCTTGTTCGCGGCAACGGCGGGGAATGAGTACCTCGAGCACGCACTGGAATGGCCTGCGTGGCTGCGACCCTGGCGGGCCGGCTTCGAAGAGGGTCTCGAACTGGTAGGGATGCTGATCCTTATCTCGGTGGCGATGCGTCACAGCGGGGAAGCGTTCCGCGAACCAGTTCCCGGCGAGGCGCCGCGACCTTGCCTGTGGGTGAGCCATTCGATGCCGGTGGGCCTGCTGCTGGCCGCTGCCGCGGTGACGCCTTTCTTTGCAGTGCTGAGTGCCGGCCTGACGGACACGCATCGAGGGCGGCCGGCCGACTGGCTGGCGATGACGATGTT
The DNA here is from genome assembly GCA_025458755.1 of Methylotetracoccus sp. Classification (GTDB taxonomy): domain Bacteria; phylum Pseudomonadota; class Gammaproteobacteria; order Methylococcales; family Methylococcaceae; genus Methylotetracoccus. Next base: position 709 of record JALORT010000468.1, on the reverse strand, counting down.
CCTGCTCGCGGCCCTCGCCGCCTGGCGGTCCGTGCTCTGCGCGAATCGGCCGGAGCGGTACCCTGGCCGAGTGGGCGTCGGCGTGCTGCTGCTGCTTGCGTCGGCTGCCTCGGTTGCCATTTACCCTCACTGGCAGGTCGACCTGGGCTTCGCGCAGTTCAACGCGCGGCTGACGGTGATCTCCTTCTTGTTGCTGGGCATTACGAGCTTCGCGTGGATGCGCGATCACGCTGGCGGGCTGCGTGCCGCCTACGTGTGGCTTGGAGCGGCCGGCCTCTCCGGTGTGCTGGCCATGACGGCACAAGGCTTGCTCTTCCAACAACTGGCCACGCAATGGCTAGCCGTGCTTGCGTATGCGCTCGCTGCGCCGCAGGTTGTCCAATCTATCGGAGCGATGCTCGGATTGAAGAAGAAGGCAACGTCTGCTTAACGGCGACGCCGCGGCGGATTAGCGCGGTCCTCCGCGCATGGCACGCTCGAAAACTGCAAGGTATTGCTGCGCGATGCGTTCCCAGTCGAACTCCGTCGCGACGCGCTCATAGGCCCGCAGGCCGACGTGCTGCGCCGCCGCGGGATTCTGCAGCAACCAGTCCATCTTGCGGCGCAAGTCTTCGGCGTTCTCACAGGCGAAGCGGAAGCCATAAGTGTCATCGGTTGCCGCCACGGGCGCCTGCGGGCTGATCAGCTCGAGATTTTCGTCGATATCGCT
>JALORT010000467.1 GCA_025458755.1 Methylotetracoccus sp. | reverse complement strand
CTGAATCTGCTCGAAATGGATGTTGAAGCCATGGGCGAAAGCCAGTGCCGCGCCCTGTTTGATGTTCGGTTCGATCTGCTCGGCGTAGAGCTTCGCCTGATGCTCGTCCGGCGCCAGAATCATCACGACGTCCGCAGCTTTGGCTGCCTCTTCGACCGACAGTACGGTAAGCCCGGCGCCCTGCGCCTTGTTCGCCGAGGCGGACCCTGGCCGGAGGCCGACCACCACCTGCACACCGGAGTCCTTTAGATTGTTCGCATGGGCGTGGCCTTGCGAGCCGTAACCGATGATAGCGACCTTCTTGCTCTGGATGATCGATAGATCGGCGTCTTTATCGTAATAGACTTGCATGCAGATTCCCCTGTGGTTGTTCGGAACGGTCGGCCGCCGGGCGGTCGAACCTCAAAGAGTTAGACCGCGTTCGCCGCGCAGGATACCGGTGGTGCCGGAACGTACGACCTCGATGATGTTTTCTTCCTCGAGCGCTTGCAGGAACGCGTCGAGCTTGGACTTCTCGCCGGTCACCTCGATCACGTAGGTGGCAGGTGTCACGTCGACGATTTTGCCGCGGAAGATGTCGGTCAGGCGTTTGACCTCCTCACGCGAACCGTTGACGGCACGAACCTTGATTAGCATCAGCTCCCGCTCGATATGAGAAGACTCGGAAATATCGATCAGCTTGACCACATCGATCAGTTTGTTGAGCTGCTTGGTAATTTGCTCGATGATCTCGTCACTGCCGATAGTCACCAGCGTCATCCGCGACAAGCTGGGATCTTGGGTCGGCGCGACGGTCAGCGATTCGATGTTGTAACCGCGGGCCGAGAACAGACCGGCAACGCGCGACAGTGCGCCGGATTCGTTTTCGATCAATATGGAAATCATGTGGCGCATGGTCAGGCCAGCTCCCTTTCGTCCGCCATACCCGGCGGCAGCCGCATTTCGTGATGTGCCTTTCCGGCTTCGATCATCGGGTATACGTTTTCGGTCGGGTCGGTGAGGAAGTCCATGAATACCGTACGATCTTTCAAGCTCAGAGCTTCTTCCAGCGCCGGACGGACATCCGCCGCTTTTTCGATCCGCATGCCGACGTGGCCGTAAGCTTCGGCCAATTTGACGAAGTCCGGAATCGTCTCCAGGTACGAATGCGAGTAGCGGCTTTCATAACTGAACTCCTGCCACTGCCGAACCATTCCCATGTAGCCGTTGTTCAGATTGACGATCTTGATCGGTGTCCGGTACTGCAGCGCGGTGGCAAGTTCCTGGATGCACATTTGGATGCTGGCTTCACCAGTCACGCAGGCGACATCGGCGTCCGGAAACGCCAGCTTGACGCCGATCGCCGCCGGCATGCCGAACCCCATCGTGCCCAGGCCGCCCGAATTGATCCAGCGGCGTGGTTTGTCGAATTTGTAGAACTGTGCCGCCCACATCTGGTGCTGACCGACGTCGGATGTGACATAGGCATCACCGCGGGTCGCCTCGTAGAGCTGTTCGATCACATACTGCGGCTTGATCACCGTGCCGCTCTTGTCATAACGCAGGCAGTCGCCGCTCTGCCAGCGGGCGATCTTTTCCCACCACGCGCTCAGCGCCTCGGCATCGGGTCTCTTCTCGCCGGCCTTCAGCAGGTCGATCATATCGGCCAGGACCGAGGCGACCTCGCCGACGATCGGAACGTCGACACGCACCGTTTTCGAAATCGAGGCTGGGTCAACATCGATGTGGATGATCTTGGCATCGGGACAAAAAGCGGCGATCCGGCCCGTCACCCGGTCGTCGAATCTCGCCCCGACCGCGAACAATACGTCGCACTCGTGCATCGCCATATTCGCTTCGTAGGTGCCGTGCATGCCGAGCATGCCGAGAAACTGACGGTGAGTGCCGGGGAAGCCGCCTAAAGCCATCAAGGTATTGGTGATCGGAAAGCCGAGCAGGGACACGATCTCGGTCAGTTCGTCCGCTGCGTTGCCCAGGATGACCCCGCCGCCCGCGTAGACCATCGGGCGTTTGGCCGACAGCAGCAGTTCGACCGCCTTCTTCATTTGCCAGCGGTGGCCTTTCACCGAAGGATGATAAGACCGGAGCGCGATGCTGCGCGGGTACTCGTACGGGACTTTGACTTTGGGGTCGGTGATGTCCTTCGGGATATCCACGACCACGGGGCCCGGCCGCCCGGTGGTCGCGATGTAGAAGGCCTTCTTCATCGTTTCGGCCAACTTGCGCACGTCCTTGACCAGGAAGTTGTGCTTCACGCAGGGACGGGTAATCCCCACCGTATCGCATTCCTGGAAGGCATCACTGCCGATGACCGGCGTCGGAACCTGTCCGGTCAAGACGACCAGCGGGACCGAATCCATGTGCGCCGTGGCGATGCCGGTCACCGCATTGGTCGCGCCGGGCCCGGACGTCACCAGGACGACGCCGGGTTTGCCGGTCGCGCGCGCATAGCCGTCGGCGGCATGGGTCGCTCCCTGTTCGTGGCGGACCAGAATGTGCTTGACGTCGTCCTGCTTGAACAGAGCATCGTAGATGTGCAGCACCGAGCCGCCAGGATACCCGAAGAGGTATTCCACACCTTCGTCTTTGAGACATTGGACAACGATTTCCGCGCCGCTCAGCTCCACGATCGCAAGCCCTCACAATTAGCAGGACGCCGGCAAACCGTCTCGCCGCCCGTAGTCTGCTTCGAAAGAAAATAGCCGT
>JALORT010000466.1 GCA_025458755.1 Methylotetracoccus sp. | reverse complement strand
CGGCGCGCTGCAGCATCGCTCGGCTGAAGTCGATCGCGGTGATCCGGGCGTCTCCGGCATAAAACGGAAAGCTCTTACCTGTTCCGACGCCCACCTCAAGGATGTCACCGCCTTCGACCCGGCGCCACTGCAGGGACCGCCAGTGCCGAAACGCCATCCGTTCCATCATGCCTTCCATCACGTCGAAGAACGGCGCGAGCCGGTCGTAACGTCGACGGACGAACTCAGTCGAATCCATCGGTGCTTTCATACTTGTCTCTCCGTTTGCCGATTCCCGATGTCGGGAAGCTTTAGTGTCCGGCCGTCTCTCAAGGCTTGACCAGCATCAGGTCTTCGATCACCAGCACATCCAGGCCGGTCGTCATGAACACCGCCACCGCATCCTCGACCGAGTGGATGATCGGCTTGCCCATGACATTGAAGCTGGTGTTCAACAAAAGCGGTATGCCAGTGAGCCGGCGAAACTGTTCGATCAGTGTCCAGAAGCGCGGATTCCACTCTTTGTTGACGGTTTGGAGCCGGCCGGTCCCGTCCACGTGAACCACCGCCGGAACGCGCTTCGCGGCATCGGCACGAAACGGGAGCGTGCGTTCCATGTAAGGGGAGTCCTGATGATCCAGGAAATATTCCGGCCCATAGCCCTCCAGTACGGCTGGAGCGAACGGGCGGTACTCTTCGCGGAACTTGACCCGCTGGTTGATGCGGTCCTTCATCAGCGGGTCCCGAGGGTCGGCCAGAATCGAGCGGTTGCCCAACGCTCGCGGCCCGAATTCCGCTCGGCCCTGCACCCAGCCGACCAGCTTGCCGGATACCAGAGCCTTGGCTGTCTCCTCGGCAATCGTTGCCGGCCAGCGACGCACTTCCACTCCGACCGCGAATTTCTCGAGCCGCTCGACCGCGTCCGGCGACATGCTGGCGCCGAGATACGGTGACAGCATCGTTCCAACGGTTTCTCGCGGGGATGTTGCCGCTCGCGACGCCAGATACGCGGCGCCCAGTGCGGTGCCGTCATCCGCCGGTGCGGGGGGCACGTAAAGCCGCCGGTACGGTGTCCTGCCGAGAATTTGTCCGTTGAACGAGGAATTCAGCGCGCAGCCGCCGGCTAGCGCCAAATTCTCGGAAACACCGAGCGCATGGAGGTTGTTCAGCAGCTCGCTCATGCGTTCGGCAAACACCTGCTGGCCGGTATACGCCAACCGGGCGGCGAGTTCAGGCGCCTCCTGCGCACCGCGCCGCAGCTTTTCCATGCCTGCCAGCGCTTCGGTCAGCCGACGCCGGTCGTGTTTGATGCCGAGCCCCTCGACCCGAAGACTCGCGCTCAGCAGGTCGTAGATTTTAGCGTCGAGAGTCCCGTAGGCCGCCAGCCCCATCACTTTCCATTCTTCGCCCTTGAGCCAGTCGAACCCGCACCACTCGGTCAGCTTCATGTAAAACAGCCCGAGACTGCCCAAGCCCTTCGCTTCATGCAGTCGCCGCAGCCGGCCCTTCCGGTACGAGTAAAACGCCAGCGATCCGCGTTCACCGTACGAATCCACGACGGCGCATGCGGCGTCGTTCAGCCCGCTGGCATAACAGGCGCTGGCCGCATGCGTTGTGTGATGATCGTAGTCGACCAGCCGGACCGACGCCGCCGGGTAGTGCTCGCGGAGAATCCGCACCAGATTCAATGCCGCCTTGGCGATGCTGTTGCGCTGGCAGGCCATCATGTGGTGCAGCTTGTAATTGGGCAGCGGCGACCGCAAGCGCTTGATCCCGGTCTTCAGCAACCCGTCCGCCTGCAACACCCCGAGTCCGGCAACCACCGTCTCGTACAGCGGGCGCCGCCGGCGCCAGTTCAGCGCAACCACGAAGTCAGCATCGCCATGACAATGCGCTTGCAGGACCGCCGGCAGATAATAGAGCTGGTCCGGCTCCGCGTTCAGCGCCCTCTTGGATTGAAGAGACCGCTCGGAGGCTTCCGCGAACAGCACCTCACCGTGCTCGTCGATGAGGGCGAGGGCCGGATCGTGGTAGGTCACGGACAAACCGAGGTAATAAACGGGTCTGGCCATCGGCGTTACTTAACAGCACAGCGGGAACAAACACCCATGAATTGTCTCAGAGAGAAGCTGCCCGATGCGAGACAGAAAACCCCGGTGAACGCATGATCGGAACAGGCTACAATGCCCGACCCCCAGCCGAACTTACGATGAAGACCTCTGCCGCGTTGACCTGCCCTTCCCCTGCGGACAGATGCTCGCCCTGGGGCACCGTCGCCGAGCATTCCGTGGCTCTGGTGCTGCCCGCCTGCACGTTGCTCTTCCTAAGCACCGGCCCTCATTCAGCGGCCAGCGCGCTGTGGTGGACGATGCCGGTCTGGCTGTTCATCCTCGCTGACATGTTCAGCCCGCCGGACCGGGCCCGGTTGAGGACCGATCTGCTGGCCTGGCCGTTCGATGCCTTGCTGTATCTTCTCGCCCTGCTGCAGCTTGCCAACATCGCCTTGATGGTCCGGATGGTTGCCGGCTTGGCCTGGGACGATACCAGTGCGATCGCGGCCAGTGTCTGCAACTTGCTCGCGATCCGTGTTCTGGTCGGCACCAACTCCTGCTGCTCGGGGATCGCCGTCGCGCATGAGCTGATCCACCGAAGGGATGCCTTTCCTCGCTGGCTGGGGCGATTGCTGCTGGTCACGGTGAGCTATCCCCACTTCGCGGTGGAGCACCTGA
>JALORT010000465.1 GCA_025458755.1 Methylotetracoccus sp. | reverse complement strand
GCCGCCGGGCAGCTCGAGTTCTTTCAGTAGAGCGCCGAGATGCGGCAGCCACTGGGCCGTCGCGATCCGCGGATCCACGTCCAGTTGACCGGAGAGGTTGGATGTTCCGAATACTGCTTGCAGTTGGCCGAGGATGCGGGTCCGAGTCTTCTCGTCGGAGATCACCCCCGAATACTCGAGCTTGCCGTTGGTGTTGCTCAACGCAAGGCGGGCCGGCAACGAGGCTTCAGGCTGGACCACAACGACGACGGGCGTCTGCGCCTCTTCGCGCCCGTGGAAACCCCAGTAGGCCAACACCCCCAATCCGAGCAGCGCTGCCGCCCAGCCCCAGGTGCCGATGCCTCGGGAGTCCCGCCGTTTCGGGAGATCTACATTCGCGGGCGTTGGTCGGAATCGGGCAGCAGGGCTGTTCAGGAAGGACTGCACGTCGGCTGGGATCTTGTCCGGGACGATGCCTTCGGGTGTGAGCTTATCCACCAGTTTCGGGATCGCGTAGACCAGCGCGGTGCGGACGGCGGAGCCCGCCAGGGACAACTCCGTGCCGAGCCGCTGGACCAGGCCGCTTCCGATTGCGCTTTCCAGCTGAGGTTCCGTGACGGGCAGATTGTCTTCTCGCTGGGCCAGCCAGGATGTGGCCACTTCCCCGAGCCCGGCATGCGTGAAGCGGTCGATGAATCCTTGGAGTCCCCCTGGGTTCGCATCGAACATGTAATGCAGGATTTCCGCAACAAACGCGGCGGCCTTGTTGCCGAGGCCGAACCGCTCTCCAATGTCGCATGCCAAACTCTCCAATAGAGACATGAGATTTCCCTCAACTGTTATCTGAAAAGGTCGCGGCGTGACGCGGCACTCCCTCGCGCCGGCTTCGGAATGTCGGCGAATCAAGCGGTTAGTAGTTGATTACGTGTCAATCCGATGTAACGGTCCATGCTGTGATCGGTCACCGCGTCGATCCCCAGTTTGCCCAGGTCCTGCATGGAACCCTTGACCAGCGACCGGGTGCGGGTCCACAACGAGATATCGAAAATCAACTGACCGTCCGGGGCAAACCGTACTTCGCGTTCGCTATGCCAATACTTTAGAAACAGCCCCGGCGGGGGCACCTGCGGTACGACATCGTTATTGTTGACGAAGCGAATCACCCGCCCGGCCAGGGTCCGGCTGACGGACTTGGCGAACTCTCGGTCGCCGACGCGAGGCTGGCCGAAAGTGTAGAGACCCTGTACCGGCTGAACCGAGTGCAGCTGCGCCGCGGCCAGCACCGCCAGGGCGCCACCGAGACTGTGTCCGGTGATCCAGATCGGGGCCTGCCCCTCGTGCAACTCGGACAGCGCATGTGTCAGTTGCGGCCAGACCGCGCTGAGCGCGGCGGCAAACCCCTTGTGGACTTTGCCGGTGCCGATCGGGGCGGGGACCTCGGTCACCATCAGATCGGTGAACCAATCCTTGATCTTTGCGACCTCCGTGCCGCGAAAGGCGATCAGCAGGGCTCGGCGTCCAGAGCACAGATAAGCTTGCGTGTCGACCGGCACATCGGCGCCTGCGCTCGCCACTCGACCATTAGCGTGGAGGAACCGAAAACGTTCGAAGCCCCAGCTTCGCACCACCGGCCAAATGATCTTTGGGTCTTCGTACGCAAGGTTGGCGGCGGCGGCAAGCCACAGCGCGTTGTTCGGGTGGTAGCCTTGGGCACCGGCAGTGAAAGGGTGCGACGCACGGTCGTAACGATAATCGCGGCTCATCAGTCTATCTGTGGTCGGCGTGATGACGGCAAGGTTCGGACGGCACCTGCCTTGGCTCGGAAGCTTAGCCACAATGCGACCGCCTGTCATTAGCCGACGAGGGACGAACCGTGACTAGTCCTCAACTGATCTCTTGGCCGGAACCAAATCCGGTGAAGTCAGACGCGTGCACGGGCGCCCAGCGGCGGTGACTCGTCCCGTCCTTGACAAAGGACCGCAGTGCTCGCAAGGTGCCATCGAAATACTGCAATACGAAGGCGGTCAATGATGAATAACGATGCCATACGTCTTTTCAACGTGCTGGAGGCGAGTACTACGCCCGTGCTGCTGTGGTGGCACACTTGCCTCAAGGCAGCGGAAACCATGGTCGCCGCACCGCAGGTGATCACTCATCGAACGGTTCGGATGGCCCGAGCGGGCCCCACACCGAACCGGTTCGACCAGCATGAATTGGCGACGATGGGTATCGAGAAATTTGTCGCTTTCTCGCAGGCTTGGATCAACGCGGCGAGCGAGATCGTGACCTTTCAGCAGCAGATGGCGAACGCCGCCATGCGCCAGTGGTGGGTGATGGGGAACATTTTCAATCCGGCGGCCTTCTTCACAGCGCCCGGGCGCATGATGACGGCTCCCATCGATGTGCTGTCCGCCTGCAACCGGGCGATGGCGATCGCGCCTCGGGTGGCCCACGGAGTTGTGAAACCGATCCACGCTAAGGCGACGCGCAACGCTAAGCGGCTGGCCCGCAAAAAGGCTTGATCGGTGGCTCCGAAACAGGCTTTCCGCACCGGCAAGCCCCTGGTGACCACCTGCTTCCGCCGAGCGCCGCCAAGCCAGGCCGCGCCGCCGATTGGGGCGGAATGCGATGCATCTGTCCGCCCTTAGGCAACCGTGCCGGACAACTCCGCGACTGTCCTTAAAGCTTCTCGACTAGTGAAGACCATCGCCATCGGCCTGCATGGGCGGTGGTGG
>JALORT010000464.1 GCA_025458755.1 Methylotetracoccus sp. | reverse complement strand
GCCGAGCTGATCGACGCCGGCGACCGCCGGGCGCTGCACGCGGTGTGGCGCGACCACTCGCTGTGGGTCGCGCACACCGTCAATCCGCCATCGGGACCGGACGCCGGACAGGCGACGGCTCACTGGTTGGAGATCGACACGATCAACTTGAACTCCCTGAGCCTGATCCAGCAGGGTGACATCGGCGGCGAGGAGATCGCGCCCGGCACTCACACCTTCTACCCGTCCATCGCCGTGGATGCCTTCGGCAACGCGGGCATCGGATTCGCAGCCTCCGCACCGACCCTGTTTCCGGGCGCATATTACACCGGCCGCAAGCCAACCGACGCGGCCGGCACCGTGCAGCCCTCGGTCGTACTAGCGTCCGGGTTGGACTACTACATCCGCACCTTCGGCACCACCCGCAACCGCTGGGGCGACTACAGCGGCATCAGCGTCGACCCTTCGGACGAGGCTACGTTCTGGGTGTTCAACGAATATGCGCTGGCGCGCGGTACGCTCAGCGACGGCGAGGACGGGCGCTGGGGTACCCGCTTCGGGAGGTTCTCCTTCGCGGCCTGCGAGGGAGACCTCAGCGGCAGCGACAAGGATGTGGATGGCTCGGACCTGGCTGCGCTGATCGCCGCCCCAAGCCTCCTCAACCTGCCCCTGTTCGCCGAGGACTTCGGCCGCTCGTCGTGTCCGTAACGGCCGAAAATTAAATATACGCCCGAGGGTTCAATATCGGGGCTTCCAAAGTTTGGTTTATGGCTGTTGTGCTCAGAGACCCATTGTCATGTTCAGGTTAAACGACCACCATCCGATCGACGTTGAGGGGGAAAGAATGAAAAAAAGTCATTGGCTTGCGGTCCTGCTGATAGTTCTCATATTCGCTGCTCAGTCCGTCCCGGCATTTGCCCTTCCCGATCTCAAAGCAACCGCCAATGCCGTCGCCACCTATGCCTCCGGCGATGCGGTGTGGATCCCGATCACGGTCACTCGCACCGGCGACCCCCTCACCCAGAGCACCTACGTCAGCGCCAAACTCTGCCTGTCAACAGACGCCACGTGGGATGCCGGCGATACCCTGTTATGGTCCAGCAACGACTCCACCCCCGATTTTGCCATCACGGTCCTCAACTCAACCGGCGTGCGAACCGTCAGTGCTCCGGTCACCATTCCGGCGGTCGCTCCCGGGGTTTACTATCTCATCGCCTTCGCCGATCCTTCCAACCTCCACGCGGAAAGCGACGAAACCAACAACTGGACCGCTTATGCGGTGACCATTTCAGCGACCTCGACCCAGGAGTGGTCCTACGCCATCCCGGCCGCCGAGCAGGAAATCCCGATCGGCGGTTTTAAATCGTTCTACATCCCGGTATCAGGAGCCCCCAGCAAGGCCGTGATCTCCAGTATCGAGGCCAAGTTTGATTACATTGCTTCCGGGGGCGTCGAGAGCCAGCTATCTGCCCGCTTCAACCGGGCCTTCGATCCCGGCAGCGCACAAGGGCAGGTGCTCGTGAGCCAGGGTTCCCTGGCAGCAGCCGCCCCCGGCACCTTCGGATATCTCGCCTATCCAACCCAGTTTGAAAACGCCGCCGTAAACGCCAATTATTTCTTCCGGTTTTCATTGGGAAGCGCCGCCCCGAGCGCAGCCGCCATTCGACAGGTATACGTTCGCATTACCTACATTCTTCCGGCATACGACTATCGCTTTGCGGAGCTAGTTTCACGGAACTCCCCCACCGGCTGGGCCCTGAGCACGGACGTGGGGATCACCGGGATTTCCACATACCCCGAGTATGCCTGGTCGAGCGACGGGAACGGCTTCTCGGCCTATCTTCCTATGAATAATTTCTACAACTGGGGAGCCACGACGACTTTTTACGACCGGCGGGTGACCGCCGACTACGGCCTGTCCCCCATTCAATTCAACGGCGCGACGTTCTCATGGAGGTTCACCAGCCCAGGCGGCACGGTCGAAACCCGAGCGCGCGTCGCTGCCATCCGGCAGGTCGGACTTTTTGACCATTTCGAATTGCTGAACGGCGGCGCCAACCCCGTGGTGGCCTGGAGCAATCGGGACACCGGTATCGACTACTGGCGGATCCGGGTATACGACCCCGCATACAACCTGATCTGGCAGACCAACCTCGCCTACGTCGGCGAAGAGGTCACCTATGCCTTCAACAATTTCACGTTCACGCCCGGCATGGAATACGTCATCCGGATCGAAGCACGCGAAAATGCCGCCCCGATCGAATACATCAGCGGCACCGTACCGATCTCGCCGTCCAACATCACCTTGACCAACCGCTCCCAAGTCGACATTCGCTACAACACGGCTGCAACACCGGCCACTCTGGACTCGGACGGCGACGGGGTCCCGGATTCGTTTGAGATTCCCAACAACCTAAACCCGTGGGTCAACGATGCCCAGGAAGACGCCGACAGCGACGGTTTCAGCAATCTCCGCGAGTACCTTTCCGGCAGCGACCCCACCTTCTCGCGCTCCACCCCCGCCATCATGTTTGACCTGGACGGAGACGGGGACGTCGACGGAAGCGATTTGTTCATTCTATCCTCGGAAATGGGCCGGACCGACTGCGCTCCGGCCACTCCCTGCCCGACCGACTTCAACGAAGATGGCAAAGTCGACCAGAACGACCTCGGCCTGTTCACCAGCGACTACAGCCGCAGGACCGACACCGACGGCGACGGCATCCTGGACGATGGGGATG
>JALORT010000463.1 GCA_025458755.1 Methylotetracoccus sp. | reverse complement strand
CCCGTGATCGAGGAGACGCAAATTCAAGGCGCTGCCGAGTTCGGGATCGTCTTCCTGCTGTTCACGATCGGACTAAATTTCTCGCTGCCGCAAATCCACTCGCTGCGGCACCTGGTGCTGGGACTCGGTACCGGACAGGTGGTGTTGACTACAGCCGTGATCGGGGTGATGGCCTGGCTCGCGGATTTGCCTCCTGCGGCTGCGTTCGTCATCGGCGCGGTGTTCGCGCAGTCTTCCACCACCATCATCAGTAAACAGCTTGCCGAGCAGGGCGAAGAGAATAGTCGGCACGGACGGCTGGGCACCGCGATGTCGGTGTTTCAGGATGTCACCGCCGTGCCCTTGGTCGTCGTCATGCCAGTGCTGGGCATGGCGACGACCGTTGAAGCGTTCGCTACCTCGCTTGCCTGGGCAGTGGCGAAGGCCGTACTGGCGTTTGCCTCGGTTTTTCTGGCCGGGCGCTGGTTGCTGCGCCCGCTCTTTCATGCTGTGGCTTCGCGGCGTTCGGCCGAATTGTTTACGCTGACGGTGCTGCTGGTGTCGCTCGGGGCGGCCTGGATTACCCTCAGCCTCGGTCTGTCCATGGCATTCGGTGCCTTCCTGGTCGGCATGATGCTGGGAGACACCGAGTTTCGCCATCAGGTGGAGTCCACCATCCGGCCGTTCAGGGATGTGTTGCTGGGCTTGTTTTTCGTCAGCATCGGCATGCTGTTCGATCCTTCGCTGATCCCTAACCTATGGCCATGGGCCTTGGCCGGGGCGGTTTCGCTGCTCTCAATCAAGACGCTGCTGGTGATGCTGCTCGTACGCTGGGCCGGGATCGATGCACTGACCGCGTGGCGCATTGGATTTCTCGTCGCCGTGGGCGGCGAGTTCGGCTTTGCGCTGCTCGCCATTGCACTTGCAGGCGGGATCATCGCTCCACAGGTGGCCCAGATTGCGCTGACGGCGGTGTTGTTTTCCATGGTCGCTGCACCGCTGCTGATCCGTTACAACCATGGGCTGGCGGCCCGTCTCACGCGGCGCCCGGAGATCCTGAACACGCCTGATGGGCCTTCGACCGCTGCGAGCGATCTTTGCGATCATGCGATCATTTGCGGCTATGGGCGGATCGGTCAAAACGTGGGTCATGTTCTGGAAGAGGAGAACATTGCTTACGTGGCACTGGATTTGGACCCTACCCGGGTCAGAGATGCGCGTATCGCGGGTGAGCCCGTTTTTTATGGCGACTCGACCGACCGGGGAATTTTGGAGGCGGCGGGGATCGGCGCCGCTCGCCTCGTGGTCATCAGCTACGAGGATATCGCTGCCGCGCTGAAAGTGCTGGGCCAGGTTCGCGCCTTGCGACCTAATCTGCCGATCATGGTGCGTACACGCGACGAAAGTCACGTAGAGCAGCTCCGAACGGCGGGAGCGACCGAGGTGGTGCCGGAGACCCTGGAAGCCGGCCTCATGATCGCCTCCCAGGCGCTGCTACTGCTGGATGTGCCGATCTCCCGGGTGGTGCGCCGCATCAGAGAGGAGCGGGCCCGCCGCTACCTCTTGTTACGGGAATTCTTCCCCGGCGACAGTGTCTTTGCCGATAACACGGAAGGGCGGGATGCGGATCGGCTGCAGCCCGTGTTCCTGCCTTCCGGCAGCCGCGGGATAGGACGTACCCTGGCGGAGCTGTCCCTTGACGGCGTCGTGGTGACGGCGCTGGTCAGGCAGGGCAGCCGCGAACTCGGCCCGGTTCCAGAGACCCGGTTGCAGGCGGGTGACGTGGTCGTATTGTTTGGATCGCCGGAGGATTTGCAAGGCGCGGAAGAGAGGCTGTCGGGTTGACCCGCCGCCCCTTGCCAGACGGAACGTTCAATGAGCCGATGCTGCATGCTCAGAAAATCCAGCGTGATCCGGGTGGAGCGCTATGATGGACCATCACTCGTTGCGGGCTGATCAGCCGGCGGCGCAATGAACCGCACGATGAAACTAATCGCACATCCTTCTGCCGTCCCCACGCGGCAGACGGAAAATGGTTGCGCTTCGTGAGAATCAACATTGTGGGGTCGGTGATGAGATTCGCAAGGGAGTACGCGCCGCTATGAACCCGATCCGTACGCTGCTGGCTGCCACAGACCTCTCGGCTTCCGCTCGCCATGCGGCGGCGCGAGCGGCAGTGCTCGCAGCGGAAAGCGGTGCCCGCCTGGTTTTGGTCCATGTTGTCGATGATCGCCTGATCGCCGGTTTGCGTACGCTGCGCGGAGCAAACGGTGAAACCCTGCAAGAGCGCCTGCTGGACGAGGTTGCGGGGGCGTTGGCCGGGCTCGCGTCAGCCATAGAAAAACGCTACGGGGTCGCCGCCGCGGTACATCTCAGCACGGGCTCTGTCTTACAGGAGATTTCGGGTGTCGCTGACCGCTTCGATGCCGACTTGCTGGTTCTGGGCGCTCGGGGTGAAGGCTTTGTCCGGGAGCTGCTGCTGGGGTCGACGACCGAACGCGTGCTGCGAATGACCACACGTCCATTGCTGGTGGTCAAACAGATGCCCCACGAAAGCTATCGGCGCGTGTTGATTCCGGTGGATTTCTCCGACCGTTCCGCGGTGGCGCTCGACTGCGCGCGAGCGGTGGCCCCCCGGGCGGACCATGCGGTGCTGCATGCCTATGAATCCCCGTTCGAACGCAAACTGCATTTCGCGGGATTGGATGATTTCGAGATGATTGAGCTGCGCGCCGCAGCGGAA
>JALORT010000462.1 GCA_025458755.1 Methylotetracoccus sp. | reverse complement strand
CCTCGTTGTTTTCCGGCGCCACGCCGGAGGAGCGGGCACGACTGGGCGAAGAACGAAAGCGTATTTCCGCTGCTGCTGCCGCCGCCGGTACCGACCCGACGGCGGTCATCGGATTTTACCAGCTCAGCTATGGCCACAATGCGTTCACCAACGGCCTCCGCACCGATGCGGCCACCGCGGTCGTGCGCCTGCCGTTGACACCCAACTGGCTCGTCCAGGCCACCCTGCCTTATGTGTGGGCCGATTTAAACCGGCCGAGGGGATTCAGCGTGGACGGCACCAGCGACCTGGTGCTGCGGACCGGCGGGCGGCTGTATGCCAGCGAGAATGTGGCTCTGTTTGTTGGCCTCGACGCCTCGTTTCCCGCGGCCTCGAAACGGCCGCTGGGCACGGGGAAATACACGCTGGGACCGGGCGTCGGGGTGGCCGCCCCGTTGCCTCGATTGCGCTCGCTGTCCTACGTACTGCTGGCGAACTACAACTCTGTCGGCGGAGATCCGAGTCGCGCGGACATCAACTACCTGCAGGTCCAGGGGGCTATCAACACATTATGGACGCCGCACTGGTGGACCCTGCTGACCGGGACCTGGGATACCGATTGGAACAATAGGCGAAAAGCCACGCTGAACCTCGTCGGTCAGGTCGGCTACCGTTTCGATAAGCATTGGAACCTGTTTTTCGGAGGGGGCGGTGGCGTGGTGGGGCAAGAGACGTTCCTGGGGCTGGACTGGAACGTTCAAGCCGGCGTGCGTTGGGTGTTCGACACGCCGCTGATACCTGAGACTTTTTTCGGCGGGCCGGCGGGTCCCCGAGAGAGTAGCCCATGAAGCTCGGACGTTGGGTCATCGGCACGTTCAGCGTTCTTGTTGCCGGATGCCATTCGTTCGGTCCGGACGGCCTGAAGGGGACGCACCCGCTTTATAACGACGCGATCAACGCCAGTATGAACGAGCAATTCGTGCAGAATCTGGTGCGGCTGCACTATCGAGATCCAACTTATTTCCTCGATGTGTCGAGCGTGGCGGCCACCTTGAAGCTCGACATCAGCGGCGGCTTGAACCAATCCTCGTTTGGTTTCAACGGCACCACCGGCAACGACATCATGAAGTTCAGCGCCGGGGCCGACTACCAGACTCAGCCGACAATCTCCTATACGCCGCTGCAGGGCGAGAACTTCGTCAAGAGCGTGCTGAGTCCACTGGCACTAGAGTCCGTCTTCGCGCTGGCCGGGTCCGGGTGGAATGCCCAGCGGGTGTTTGGCTTGTGTGTGGAACGGATCAACGGGCTCGAGAACGCACCGACCGCCTCCGGTCCGACTCCCGACGTGGCGCCGCAGCACAATCAAGGGTTTCGGCGCTTGATGCGCCTCGTCGAGAGCCTTCGCGGCGAACAGTTGCTGATTCCGCGTATCGATCCCGCGACGAAGGAGCCGGAGATGGAAATCCGTTCGGTGCCGGAACATGCAGACGTTGTGCGGGAAATCAAGCAGCTGCTGGCACTGGATACGCAGCGCGACGTCTACCGCCTGAGCGGTGACTTCCTGCATCCCGACGGCAGCACGATTTCGATCCGCACGCGTTCGCTGATGAGCATTTTCTTCCTGTTGTCGCACAATGTCGACACGCCGCGTGCCCACAAGGACGCCGGGCTGGTCACCGTCACGCACGACCGTCGCGGCGCCGAGTTCGATTGGGGGCAAACGCTGGGCGGAAAGCTGTTCCACATTCGCCAGAGCGAAGATCGTCCCGACCTGGCCTTCCTCGCGATTCCGTACCGTGGTCGCTGGTTCTACATCGCTGACAACGATCTCGAATCGAAGTCGACCTTCATGCTGCTGACGCAGTTGTTCCGCCTGCAGGCAGGTGCGGCCAAGTCGGTTGCTCCGGCTTTGACGATACCGCTGCGTTGATGGGCGCACTACCGCCCGTACTGCCGAGAGGATGCCCCGTGATCGATAACACCCGACCCGCTTCCCGTGTTTCCATTCTGTCCTCGATCGTGCCGCTGCTCGCGCTGTTGCTCAGCCAACTTTGCACGGGACCGGCGGCGGCTACAGAGCAGAATCCGCTGAAGCCGATCGATACCTCCAGCCCGCGAACCACGCTGCAGGGTTTCATCGCGTTCATGAACGAGGGCTACCAGATGGGATTCGGGCGCATCCAATCCTATCTATCATCGTCCAGGCTGTATCTGACACCGGCAGACATGACCGCCCTCCGTGGCGCCATTCAGCGACTGATGGCAGCAGAGCGAACGATCGATTTCAGTGCGCTGCCGCCGGCCACGGCCCGCGAGTCGTCACGGCGTTTGACCATCCAGTTGAAGGACATACTTGACCGGATCGATCTGCCGCCTTACGAATCCGTGCCGGATACCGATGCGATGGCCGCGGCGGAGTTCAAGCGCTGGACCATCCCGGGTTCCGATATCCGGATCGCCCGGATCGAGAGCGGTGCGCGTGCCGGCGAGTACCTGTTTACCGCAGAGACCGCCAGCCGCTTACCGGAATTCCATGAACGAGTGCGGGATCTGCCCAGCAAGCCGGGTGCTTCGGTCGGCTTTTACGAATTCTCGGCTTACCACCCGTCGGGTGTGGCGCTCGCTCTGCATCGCGTCGTGCCTCCGCGGTGGCTGCTCGATCCGCCACGGTGGGCCAGGGTAACGTTCCTGGATCAGCCCCTGTGGCGTTGGATCGGCATCGCGATCGTGCTCGGTGCCGGCCTCGGTG
>JALORT010000064.1 GCA_025458755.1 Methylotetracoccus sp. | reverse complement strand
CCCAGCAGGCGCTCTACTTCAGCGTTGGCCAATTCCTCCACCGAAAAGATTCCATTCTCGGCCAGGCTGGCGCGGGTCGATTTGCTGATCCCCTTGACGCTACTGATAATCAAGCGACGACCTCGACCGTTATCATTCTCGAATGCAGTGCAATCACGTTTGGTGACTCGTCGGGTTTTATGGGACGGCAGGAGACCGGCGTACTCAAGGGGCCCACTGCTCTGGCAGGAGATGGGTTACCTCAAGCGGGCCGCTGTTGCAAGTGTACCACAAGACGGATCCAGTCGCTGATCAGTCGTTGAAATGGTCGAGATAGTCGCCATACCCCTCCTCGGTGAGTTTGTCCTTCGGAATGAATCGCAACGCCGCCGAATTCATGCAGTAGCGCTTACCGGTCGGCGGTGGACCGTCATCGAACACATGCCCGAGATGTGAGTCGGCGTGCTTACTGCGGATTTCCGTGCGGACAGCGAACCACGAGCGGTCGGTTCGCTCCACGAGGTTCTCGGCTGCGAGAGGCTTGGTGAAACTCGGCCACCCCGTTCCGGAATCGAATTTATCCCGGGAGCTGAACAGCGGCTCACCGGAGACTACATCCACGTAAATCCCTTCCTGGTGGTTGTCCCAAAGCGGGTTTTGAAACGCACGCTCGGTCGCGTCCTTTTGGGTCACGTTGAACTGCTCATGGGTGAGCCGCTTGCGAAGCTCATCCTGCCCGGGTTTTCTGAACTTGCTGCCATCCCATGCCATGACGGTACCTTCTTATTCAAGTGACACCAGAATGCGTTGCTGAGACTCATCGTTCGCCCCGGCAGTTCAACGGGTCGCAAATTTCGGCTAAGGGCCGGACACGAAGTGCGCGCTGAAGCGGAAAACTGCCTTCGACGCACCGAGCGGAACGGTCTGCGAGGCTACACCGGGGTGGCAGGCCTGTCGAGGGGCTTAACCCTCCAAGGCGGAATTGATCCGGGCTTCCGACCAGGGCATGACTGGCCCGTTCCGCCTATCGTTCGCCGGAAGGCCGGGCACGTGATGACCGTAATAAGCCCGGGCTTCTTGGCGCGGGCGCGGTGTGCCGGCGCCGGCGGCGAAATTGTCCTGTTGCCAACGCGATACGGTGACATTTGAGCGCATCGGAAATCTTCAGAACGGCAGCAGGTTGGCGATGGCGAAATAGATCAGAAGGATCTAAGAACGTCCTGGATGATGGTCGCCAGAGGCCCGTTTCCGTACGCCGGGTCGCTGCCCAGTTGGCCGAGGAGACATGGGAGCAATGACCCTATCGCCGTGGCGAGGCAGCCGCCGGAACACATTGCGCCGGCCACCGCAAGCGCCAAGCGATAGTCCCGGAAGATTAGCCATACCGCAGGTGAGGGTGTTGCTCGGAGGTCCGAGGTTAGGGCTCGCCGAGTGGAGACGGTCGTGCCCGGCCCGGTCGTGGTGTTGCCGAAAGGTAGCGTCTCGAAAGAGCCGCCTGCGGTGTGTCCGACGCCGGGTGGCGCGCCGCTGTCCCCGATAATCCCGAACGATGCGCTAATCGGGGTACAATACGGCCAACTTGCTGGTGCTCGACGGCTTTTCGGCCGGAGAGTGAAACGGGAAGCCGGTGCGAATCCGGCGCTGCCCCCGCAACGGTAAATGAGTCAACGCGAATCTCGACTCTGCCACTGTGTCCTTGGACATGGGAAGGCGATTCGCCGACGATGTCGCTCATCAGCCCGGAGACCGGCCGCAAGTTTCACGCCATCGCTGCGGAGGGCAGCGGGCACGAGGTTGGTCGCTCACCGCTTCGGGTGGGTAACATCCCACTGCTCCTGCCGTTCCTCCACGATGGTTCGTTCTGCCGCTGCACGGGTGTGTGCAGCGAAACCCATCCGAGGACACCATGAATCGCCATTTGCTGCACGCCATTTCAGTCATGGCACTGAACCTGGCCGCGATCGACAGGGAAGTTTCCGGCGCCCCTGCTCCCGTCAAACAACTCGACACGGTGGTCGTCACGGCGGCTCGCACCCCCACGCCGTTGAAGCAGATCGGCAGCAACGTCTCGGTGGTCACCGCCGAGGATCTGAAAATGCGCCAGTTCAATGACGTCGGCGACATGCTGCGCTATGTCCCCGGGCTCGATGTGATCCGAAATGGCGGGATCGGTCAGCCGACGTCGGTGTTCATCCGAGGCGCCGATTCGCGGCATACGCTGGTGCTGATCGACGGTATCGAAGCCAACGATCCGGCCGACCCCGGCGGCCGTTTCGATTTCGCGAATCTGATGGTCGATGAGATCGACCGCATCGAAGTCCTCCGCGGCGGCGAGAGTGCTGTTTATGGTTCCGATGCCTTGGGGGGCGTGATCAACATCATCACCAAGCGGGGCAGCGGCGCGCCGAAGGCCAGTCTGATGACTCAGGGCGGTTCCTACAACACTTACAAGGTGATCGGTGCCAGCGACGGCAGCCTCGGCGCGCTGAACTACAACATCAGCGCCAGCCAGTTCGGCACCCAGGGTTTCTCCGCCGCCGCCCGCGATCTCGACAATCGGGAGCGGGACGGGTATCAAAACACGACGGTCAAGGCCGGCTTGAACGCCGACGTCTTGGACAACCTGAATCTCGCCTGGACCATGCATTACAACCGGGGCGTCGACAAATTGGACAACTGCGGCGGCCGCGGCTGCGACGACCCGAACAACCAGAACACGACGAACCAGTTGTTTACCCGCGGGCAAGGCGCATTGTCGCTGTTCGGCGGACGCTGGCAACAGGCGTTGGGCGTGTCGTACAGCCTGACCGGCCGCAAGGGTCTGAATCCCTGGGATACGCTGAACCCCTTCGTCGGCTCGAGCAATTTCGACGGCCAGAAAGTCAAGGTAAACTGGCTGCACGACGTGATCCCGCTCGAGAACCACAAGCTGACCTTCGGCGCCGAGGATGAGGAGGATTCGATCACCAGCGGCTCTTCGTTTTTCCAGGATCCCGTGTTGACCGAGCAATCGCCCATCGATGAGCGCATGAACACCGCGGGCGTGTTCCTGCAGCACCGCTGGAACGTGCAGAGGGGATGGTTCTCGACGTTCGGCGTCCGTTATGACCGCAACGACATCAGCGGCAGCAAAGTCACTTGGCGCACGAGTCAATCGTTGGCGGTCGAACGCATCGGTCTCCGGATCAAGGGCAACTACGGGACCGGGTTCAAGGTGCCCACGCTGTATCAACTCTACGCGCCGCTGACTGTGCTGACGGTGCAGGGTCAGGAGCCGATCATCTTTCCGCCGCTCGGGAATCCGGATTTAAAGCCGGAACTGAGCCGCAACTGGGATATCGGATTTGAACAGGACGTGTGGGGCAAGCTTGCCCAGTTTGGGGCGTCCTATTTCCACAACGATTTCTACGATCTGATCGAGATCCGCAGTTTCAGCACCGGCTACGAGAATATCGGGCGCGCCGAAGCCGACGGTGCGGAGGTATTTTTCCAAATTCAACCGCATCCGATGGTCGCGTTTCGCGGGCAGTATACCTACCTTGATACCCAACAACTCCCTGATGCTAGCGATCCGCCGGGCGATATTTACGGCGGTAAGCCGCTGCTCCGGCGCCCGCGGAACAGAGGGAGCCTCGATGCGATCGTGAATCCGACGGACGATTCGGAGGTCAATCTGAACGTGCTGGCGGTGGGGCGCAAAGACGACGTCGACTTCGCGGTGTTTCCGGCGCAGCGGGTGACGATTCCCGGATACGTGCTGGTAAACCTGAATACCCGTTATACGGTGAATCAGTACCTCCAGATCTTCGGGCGGTTGGACAACCTGCTGAATAAGAAATACCAGGAGGTTTTCGGCTACGGAACACCGGGGTTCTCGGCCTTCGCCGGCTTCCAGGTCAGTTATTGAGTCCGCTGCAGAAGGGGCGGTGCGATTTCCCGAGTGTTGACCGATTCGGCTCCGTCAGGCCTTGCGCTGCGCGATCACTCCATACCCGAAGGCAGTCTCAGCCGGTCGAGCTGATTCTGTTATCATTCCGGGCGATGAACGAGAAACGCCCGCCCGGACTTTGAGGCCGGCCACCCCGAACAAGATATGTCAGACAATCTTCTCTACCGCGTTGTGTTCGTGAACCAGCAGCAGGTTTATGAGCTTTACGCCAAGCGCGTCTACCAAGCCGACTTGTTCGGATTCGTGGTGATCGAAGATTTTGTGTTCGGCGAAAATAGCGGCATCGTGATCGATCCCGGCGAAGAACGGCTGAAGACCGAGTTCGAGAATATCAAGCGATCCTACGTGCCGATGCACGAAATCGTCCGCATCGACCAAGTGGAACGGCGCGGAACCGCCAAAATCATTCCGCTGGAGCGCGACGCCGCGACCGGCGGCAAAGTGAGCAAATTCATCTATCCGGAACGGAAGTGAGGCAGCGGCGCCTCATTTGACGACTTTCAGAAACGGAGCTTTTGCTTTGGGCTGGGGTGGCGGCGAAGGTTCCGGCGGCGGGGTTTCTTCGCTCTCCTCGTCGGGCTCGAACACCATGCCTTTACCGGTTTCCTTCGCATACAACGCCAGCGCTGCGGCAAGCGGGATGTCGATCTGCATCGGCGTCCCGCCGAAACGGGCATTGAAGGCAATCGTCCGGTTGCCCAGCGCCAGTGCACTAATCGCCTGCGGCTTCAGGTTCAGAACGATTTTCCCGTCTTGAACATACTGCCTGGGTACCACCGCTTCGGGGTGTTCTGCATCGACGAGGAGATAAGGCGTCAGATCATTGTCGATGATCCATTCGTACAATGCCCGAATGAGGTAGGGTTTCAGCGGGGTCATCAGGCCGACAGGGCTTCGAAGGTGACGGGAAGTTCACGTTCGTACTCGCTCAGACTCGCCTGGAATGCGGGCCTTTCGAAAAGTCGCGACGCATAGTGCCGGATCACATCCGACTGTCTGGGCAAATCGATCCCGAGCGAAGCTAAGCGCCAAAGCAACGGTGCGATCGCACAGTCAACCAGGGAAAATTCTTCGCTGAGGAAAAACGGTTTGGCTTCAAACGCCGGGGTTGCGGCGATCAGGCTTTCACGCAACAGCTTGCGCGCCCTCAGAGTGGATTTTTCACCGGAACTTTCGATCTCCTCCAGAAGCGAGTACCAGTCCTGATCGATGCGATGAACCAACATGCGGGCACGAGCGCGCGCCACCGGGTCCATGGGATGAAGCGGCGGATGGGGAAAACGTTCGTCGAGGTATTCCATGATGATCCGCGAGTCATGCAGCACCAGTTCGCGATCCACCAGCGTCGGTATCGTGCCGTAGGGATTCAGTTCGAGAAGATCTTCGGGGGGGCGGCTCGGGTCCACATACTCGACGTCGGCCGCGATCGCCTTCTCGGAAATAACCATTCGGGCGCGGTGACTGTAGGGGCAGGTCGCTGAGCAGAACAGAGTCATGACCGCCTTGCGACTCGCCGATGTTGCCACGAATGAAAACCTCAAAAAAACGAAAGGGGGCTCCACATCCGGCGGTACCCGCACCCGCCAGCCCTTTCTCTGCTCCGGAGAGACGCTCGTAAGAGATTACAAGGTCGCCGCCGGGCAGGTCCCGCAGGGTTTAAGAAGCAGAGCCGGTTCCCCGCATGGGAGCCAGGCAACTTGGGGGTACTCGGAGATACTCACGAGTTGAAAGTGTAACACGAAACCCTCAATGGACGTCCTTCCAGTATTCCTTCTTCAGGAAGTAGAGCAGGACGGTCAGCAGCAGCAGGAAGCCGAGCACGTATTTGCCGAGCTTCAGCCGTTGCAGTTGGGACGGTTCCGAGACGTAGACCAGGAAGTTCATCAGATCCTGCAGCGCCCGGTCGAACGCCTCCGGACTCATGGTGCCGGGCTGCTGCAGTGCCAGCCGCTCGATGTATTCCATGCCGCCCTGATGGGCGATCACCGGCACCTGCAGCCCCTGAAAGTCGGCCAAGACGTTCGGCATCGCGACGTTGTTGACCAGCAGGTTGTTGACCCCGGTTGGCCGGCTGGGGTCGAGGTAGAAGCTCTTCAGGTAGGTGTAGATCCAGTCCGCCCCGCGCGCGCGCGCCGACAACGACAGGTCCGGCGCCGGCGCTCCGAACCATTGCTCGGCGTCCTCCGGACGCATCGCGCTGAGCAGCGTCTCGTGCATCTTGCGCTCGCCCAGCAGGAACTCGCGCTTCATCGTGTCATCGTCGATCTGATAGTCCTTGGCCAGCCGCGAGTAACGCAGATGCTTCAGCGAATGACAGCCCTGGCAGTAGTGGATGTAGTGCTCGGCACCGCGCCGCACCGAGGCGTGGTCGAACACATCGAGGTCGACGCTGTGTATTTCAGGCTGGCCTTCGCTGCCGAAGGCCGGCCACGTGAGCGCGCCGAGCAGGACGAGGAGAAACGTTTTCATGACTTGTCCTTTCCGAGCAAACGGCCGAGTTCAGCCTCCACTTTGGCTTCCACTTTGAGCGTGCCGGCGGCGACCGGGTCGAGCACCTTGTGCAGCAGCGAGCGGATCAGGTCCCAGTGCTTGCCCTGCCGTGCCGCCAGCGGAATCGAACCCGGCGTCAGCCGGTCCGGCTCCGGCTGGGTCTTTTCCTTGGCCGAGTACCACGGCATCAACAGGAAGAAGCCGAAGTAGAGTACGCTGAAAATGCGCACCAGGATGGTGTTGACCGGGCTGACCGGCTTGGTGCCGAGAATGCCGAGACCGATGAAGCTGAGCACGAACAGGCCGAGAATGACCGCATAGACCGGGCTGCGGTACCGGATCGAGCGCACCCGGCAGCGGTCCAGCCACGGCAACAGGAACAGCACCACGATCGAGGCCCCCATCGCGATGACGCCGCCGAATTTACTCGGCACCGCCCGCAGGATCGAGTAGAACGGGGTGAAGTACCACACCGGCGCAATGTGTTCCGGGGTTTTCAGCGGGTCCGCCGGCTCGAAGTTGGGCGGTTCCAGAAACAGCCCGCCCATCTCCGGCAGATAGAACACGACGAACGCAAACAGCAGCAGGAACACGCCCGCCCCGAACAGGTCCTTCACCGTGTAGTACGGATGAAACGGAATGCCGTCCAGCGGTACGCCGTCCCAGCCTTTGTTTTTTTTGATGTCGATGCCGTCCGGGTTGTTGGAGCCGACGGTGTGCAGCGCGCTGAGATGGAGCACCACCAGCAGCAGCAGCAGAATCGGGATGGCGACCACGTGCAGCGCGAAGAAGCGGTTCAGGGTGGCATCGGCCACCACATAGTCGCCGCGAATCCACAGCGCCAGGTCTTCCCCGATCACCGGGATGGCGCCGAACAGGGAGATGATGACTTGCGCCCCCCAGTACGACATCTGGCCCCACGGCAGCAGATAGCCCATGAACGCTTCGGCCATCAAGAGCAGAAAAATCACCATGCCGAACAGCCAGATCAGTTCCCGGGGCTGCTTGTACGAGCCGTACAGCAAGGCCCGGAACATGTGCAGATAGATGACGATGAAGAACGCCGAGGCGCCGGTCGAGTGCAGGTACCGGAGCAGCCAGCCCCAGTGCACGTCACGCATGATCATTTCGACCGAATCGAACGCCAGCTCGGCATCCGGCTTGTAGGCCATCGCCAGGAAAATCCCGGTCACCAGCTGGTTGATCAGCACCAGCAGCGCCAACGAGCCGAAAAAGTAGAAGAAGTTGAAGTTCTTCGGCGCGTAGTACTTGGCCGCGTGGTCGTGCCAGAACTTGACCACCGGCAGCCGCTCATCGACCCACGTCAACAGCGCGTTGCCGCAGTCCGCCAGCGTGGTCTTGGTCTTCAATGGGTCGCCCATCACGCGCTCTCCTCTTCGTCGGCACCGCCGATGAACAACAGACTGTCACTGAGAAATCGATACGGCGGAATTTCCAGGTTCTTCGGCGCCGGCACCCCCTTGTACACCCGCCCCGCCAGGTCGAACAGCGAGCCGTGACACGGGCAGAAAAAACCCCCCAGCCAGTCCGGCCCCAAATCCGCCGGCGTCTGGTCCGGCCGGTAGGTCGGCGAACACCCCAAATGCGTACACACCCCCACCGCCACAAAAATCTCCGGCTTCCGCGACCGCACTTCGTTCGCCGCATACGCCGGCTGCTCCGAGTCCTTCGACTCCGGATCCAGCAGCTTCTCCCGCACCCGCGGCAAAGTCGCCAACGCCTCCGGCGTCCGCTGCAGCACCCACACCGGCTTGCCCCGCCACATCACCCGAATCAACTGCCCCGGCTCGATCTTGCTGATGTCCACTTCCACCGGCGCCCCCGAGGCCTGCGCCTTCGCACTCGGCGCCATCGACACCACAAACGGCGTCGCCGCCAACCCCGCGCCCACCGCCCCCACCACCGCCGTCGCCTGCGTCAAAAAACGCCGCCGCCGGTTGTCGATCTCTTCCAAGCTCATGCACCCACTCCGCTCGTTGCCACGCCGCCCGCACTCTCGC
>JALORT010000461.1:2763-3089 GCA_025458755.1 Methylotetracoccus sp. | reverse complement strand
CCGCCGCTCCGGCGACGCGCACCTATACCGCATCAATCATCCGCTGGCGCGATGGGGCATCGAGCAGGCCAAGGCTCGGGCACTCGACGGGGCTCGTCTCGTCTTCGACTACAATGCCTACGGATCAAAGATCAGCACGCTTGAAGCCTATCGCGGCAAGGCCGGATGGCTCACCGTGAAGCTAATCTCGGTCGAGGCACTCGGCAACCAGGAGCAACATCTGCTGGTTGCCGCGGGCACGACCGACGGCGTCGTGCTCGCGGAAGAAGACCCGGAAAAACTGCTGCGCCTGCCCGCGACCACGCAGGCGGCCAGTCTGTTCAACG
>JALORT010000461.1:0-2731 GCA_025458755.1 Methylotetracoccus sp. | reverse complement strand
GCGGGCACGACCGACGGCGTCGTGCTCGCGGAAGAAGACCCGGAAAAACTGCTGCGCCTGCCCGCGACCACGCAGGCGGCCAGTCTGTTCAACGCCCCTGACGCCACCCTGCTGGCTGACGTGGAAGCCCGTAAGACCGCACTCCTGCGCGACGTCAACCAGCGCAACCTCGGCTACTTCGAGCAGGAAGTCCAGAAGCTGGATGCCTGGGCGGACGACCTGAAGCTGGGACTGGAGCAGGAAATCAAGGAGATCGACCGCAAAATTAAGGAGGTGCGCCGCACGGCCGCGACCTCACCAAACCTGAAAGAGAAGCTCTGGTGGCAGAAAAAGCAGCGCGAGCTGGAAGGTGTTGTCGCTCACGTTATCCCGCCAGATCTTCTCGGAATAATCCGCGCCGGATCTGCCGGATTCCACCACCGCTGTTGCCGAGGCTTGTGAGCCCTGACTATGCCAAAGACCCCTTCGGTCTTCGTTACTGCTACGGCAGCAATCGGCCAACTCCTGCCAGTGGGCTCCGGTCAGCGCACGGCTGGTTGCCTTCCTATTGCCGTCATTTCAAATGTAACGCTGCGGCTGAGCGGTGGCGTCTTCGACGCCCGTACCAGCCGACTGTTCGGCATTCCCGCCGCCGATCGGACCATGCTTTCGCTTTTCCTGACGATCCACTGGAATCAGAATCTCATTTCGCCGCAGAAACCATGGCATAAAGGGGGGGTTGTAACGTGCCCATACCGGTTCGCCCAAGATTCGGAAACCGTTCTTCTCAATCCACAACTCGAGTTCCTGTCTGTATCGAAGGTAGCGGCTTTCACTCCATGTGCCGGAGTACCCCACGGACGCCATACGCCGCGCCGGTACCTGACGCAATTTCACATCCGGGTCCTCCGGGATCGGCAGGGTTTTCAGTGTGTATGAACTCGGCATCGTGAAGGAAACCACCCAGCCTCCTTCCGTACGTTGCTGTCCCACTGGTGCCGTCATTGCTATCTTCTCTGATGCGGGTTCCTGGGATACCGGAGCCGTCATCGCGATCTTTTCCCGTGATCGGTTCTTACCGGATATGTAGCCAAAGAGCCTCCTGAATGCTTTGTTCCCTGCGCCCTCCATCGTTCCACCGACCACGGTCTCCGCCACAACATAAGCCGGATAATCGCGAAGCTCGAACTCCTTCGCCTTGATCACAACTCTGTACTTCACCTCGTCGGTCGTAATGGCACATCCCCCGGCTATGAATGACAGCAAAATTACAGTAATGACCGGCACTATACGCTGCACTACGGTTCCTTTCTTATATCGAACCTGAGCGACCTGGCGGATGTGTGCTTCGTCCAAGTTGTTTCGTGGCGGATGTTGTCGCCGCAAAACGCGGCCCATTTTTTATACGCCTCCGTCCTTTCCCGGACAAGTCACGCCTCTGCGACCAGGATCGTGGTGAGAAGGCGCAGGAATGCGTAGACTTGGACTCAGCGAATGGCAGCTTGTGGTCCGGGTTCCTGCCTGTCGGGCAATTGACCGCGAAGCTGACGCTGGTTGGCAACTTTAATCCCAGTGACCGCTATCGGGTGCCGGCGTTGAATGCGTGCAATCGGCCGGGAGCTACCAGATCGCTCGGATCAGGGTGCGGCTGGTTGACGTTCTGTTGCGGTCACTCGGATTGAACGATGCCCATCAGTCGCGCCGCTGTTTGGCGTCGGCTGCATGGGCGTGGTTAGCGAATGCATGATTTGCATGATGGCAAGACCCAACCTCGCTTCCCACGACCCCACTGCACATTGCCCGCATTCGGCTTTGCTACGACCGGTGGTCAAAGTGACCACCGATTTCGTGCGATGAACCCGCCGAGAATGCCGAAGCCGACATTCAATGCCGTGCCGATCATGTATATGCTGGAACCGGGGACATGCCGCGGGTCATCCTCTTGCACCTTGCCACCGCCTGACGGCTCTGAAGGCTACCCACACGGCGATGCCTTCCGGCTTGCCCAGTGCCACGGACGTGGTGTAGATCGCGCGCTCCGCAAACCCGTGCCAGAAGGAGATTGTTGAGGATGTTCGAAGCGGATACTTGAAATCAACGCCCTTCGCCTCGAGATCTCGCTCCGCAACGGATCAAAGCGCGGCCACAAAGGTCGCTACAACAAAGTGACCTACCACGCAGGCCAAACCATACTCGAGTAACACTGACACAAAAGAATTCATGATCGCAACTGCCTGCCTTCATCGCCCAACGGACAACGTCACCGCCGCGACGTTCGCGACGCGTCCTGCGGACTGTCGGGTTGGGCGGAAACTGCTGGCTACAAGAGTTCTCGGAACTGCTCCGGCGTAAGACCAGCATCACGGACGATACCGCCAAGGGTGAAGGCGTTGATAGGGTTGTGGCGTGGAATGGTGAGGATGCGTAGGCCGTTCGACATGACGACGTGCTTGCCTTGGCGGACGATGGCGAATCCCGCTTTTTCGAGAGCACGCACCGCATCGAGATGATTGATGCCGGGAATTTTCGGCAAAATTACACCGCCACCTCGATCTCACGAACTTGTTCGCCGCGAAGCTGTTCGTCCACGACGGCAAGGTACTCGCGAATGGCTTCCTTGATGTTCTCAATGGCCTCGGCTTCGGTGGCGCCTTGAGACCAGCAGCCCGGCAATCCAGGGACAGAAACCGAGAAACCCTCATCCGACTGATGGAGCGCAATCCGATAACGCATAGATCCTCCGAAAAAAAGA
>JALORT010000460.1 GCA_025458755.1 Methylotetracoccus sp. | reverse complement strand
CTGCCGGCGGTACAAGCAGCATGCTCACGCAGCCTTGCGCCGGGGAATGGCTCCACCCAGCCGCTGGGCACGCTTGGCGAAGCGTCCGCCCTTGAGCACCGCGACAATGCGCTCCGGGTCCTGGAGCAGCGTGATGTCCTCAACCGGGTCGCCGTCGAGCAGCAGAAGGTCGGCGTAATAACCCGGCTTGACCTGGCCGGTCGTCGTCTCCATGCGCATCAGTTCCGCGCCCTGCCGCGTAGCCGCGACGATGGCCTCCATTGGAGAAAAGCCGAACAGATCGACGAAGAGTTTGAGGTCCTTCGCATTCTCGCCGATCGGATTGGTGATGAAGGCACCGTAGTCCCCTCCCGGGAGCACGCGCACGCCGCGGCGGTGCAGGTCGCGCATGCAGGCGGTGACAGTCTCGACTTCACTCTCCATCGAGGCGATCTTTTCAGGGCTCCAGTTCAGGCCGAATTCCTTGTGGCGCCGCAGCATGCTGATCGGAAGGCCGGCGGCGGGCGCCACGAAAACGCGGTCCCTGGCCTCTTCCAGCATGTCGCGCGCCTCCTCATCGGCATGCGGCGCATGGTAGATGACATGGACACCTTGCCTGACGCACATCTTGACGCCCGAGGAACTGGTGCAGTGGGTGGCGACCATCAGCCGCCGCGCATTGGCGACTTCCATCACGGCGGCAAGTTCGCGTTCGGCGATCACCGTCACGGTGTCATCGGCGTGCATGTGCCCCCAGTCCCGGTCGCCCGACACGTTCACCTTGATCGTATCGACACCGTCACGCGCCGCAAGCCTTGCCGCTTTCGTGAATTCGTCCGCACCGTCGCACGTCACCGTGAAGCGTACGTTGCGCGGAAAGGCGAAATAGTTGGTATCGAGATCGCCGAGATTGCCCGAAGGCGAGATCTCCTGCCCGGCCGCCCGCATGCGCGGACCCGCAAACAGGCCCCTGTTGATCGCGTCCCGGACGGCGACATCGACGCGCGGCTTGGCAGAAGCAGCAGAGAACAGGCTGGTGAATCCGCGTTCAAGCAACATCTGCGCGTTAGCGAGTGCGATGAGCGAATGATCCTCGGGCTGGATCTCGACCGCCTGGTACATCGAAGAAAGATCATTGAATGAAATGTGGCAGTGCGCTTCGGTCATCCCGGGCATCATCGTGAGGCCCGTGCAGTCGATCACCGTGTCGGGGTTCGGAGCAGGTATCTCTCCGGTCGCAGGAACAACCGCGACAATGCGTTCATCTTCGACCAGTACGCCTCCCTTGAAGCCAGCCGAGCCGGAACCGTCAATGATCGTCGCATTCTCGAACTTCGTGAGCATGTCGCAATTCCTTGCAGTGCCGACCGCGGGCGCATATGACCATTCGCCACCAGCCTAGCCCACTTGCGAGCGCCTTTCTCCAGTAATTTTTCGTTGGGTTCGTGCTGGATCGAAGCACTCCTCTGCTGACCTGCCAACGGCGAAAACACGGCGGCAACGTTTCCCGGCAGTCAGGTGCTTCCGAGAACACAGGACCAGGAGAGACAAACATCCGCTTCGCCGTGCCATCCGCCATCCACGGCGAATTGGTTTCCTGATTGGGAGATGTGCTAGGGTTACATGGGCTGGATCAGGAGCACGTCGATGGACACCGATGCACATATTCTGGCTGCACTACTGGAAAATCGCCGTGTGCCCGCAACCAACCTGATCAGTTGATGCCATCAGACCCGGCTCCCATCGCAAGTTTCGTCTATGTGATCGGAACCCTGACGCCCAGCGGGTTCAAGACCTATGTTGGCTGGACGCTCGACCCCGACCGGCGGCTTGAGCAGCACAACAGTGGCGCTGGCGCCAAGTCCACCCGTGGCCGGCGTTGGCATCTTCTCTACGTCGAAAAATGCGAAACCCGTGCCGCCGCCATGAGCCGGGAGTGGCGCCTCAAGCGAGACCGCCGCTTCCGCAGGCGGCTGACTGACCTCTGGCCGTCCTCGCCGCGCAGCAACGCTGAGCAGCGTCACTGATTATCTATTTGATATAAAACAGTTTTATTTGCAACACAAACAGCGGCGCCAGGGCGCGGTCCGTCACCGGGATCTTGCCAACGTGGAAAGCTTCAACCCGAGCCTTCAAAAAGTCTGACCACCCTCTCCTGCCGGAAACCGCCAAATGGCTGGTTGAAACCGTTGACGGATTACATAGAGTCGGCGATTAGCCTGCCGAAAGAAGACCTCCTCATCATCACCCGGGAACAACAATGATGCCGATCACGAGACGAACGACGCTGGCCACGCTGCTGATCGCCATGCTGCTGCCGGTGGCGGGTGCCAGGGCTGCCGAGCTTGACGAACTGCGCATCGACTGGGCGACTTACAACCCGGTCAGCATCGTTCTCAAGGAACAGGGACTGATCGAGAAGGAATTCGCTGCCGACAACATTCCCGTCGTGTGGGTGCAGTCGCTCGGATCGAACAAGGCGCTGGAGTTCCTGTCGGCGGGGTCCATCCAGTTCGGATCGACGGCCGGCGCGGCTGCCCTCATCAACCGCATCAACGGCAACCCGGTGCGCTCCGTCTATGTCTTCTCGCAGCCGGAATGGACAGCGCTGGTCACGCTCAAGGACAGCCCGATCAACACGGTTGCCGACCTCAAGGGCAAGAAGGTGGCGGTGACCCGCGGCACCGACCCTCATGTGTTCCTCGTCCGCGCCCTGGCCGATGCGGGCCTGAGCGACAGCGACGTGACCTTCGTGCTGCT
>JALORT010000459.1 GCA_025458755.1 Methylotetracoccus sp. | reverse complement strand
ACTTGGATTTCGTCGGAGACATCGGCGGGGAAAACGGCGGCTTCGGCGCCGAGCGCAGTGATGTCGGCAGCGGTTTCGGTGAGGAGCCGTTCGTCGCGAGAGACGAGCGCCAGCTTCGCGCCCGCTTCGGCGAGCGCCAGCGCCATGGCTTTACCCAGCCCCTTGCTCGCACCGGTGATGAGGGCCACCTTGCCCGTGAGTTCCTTTGCTTTCATGATTGTCGAGATGGCCATTCGGGGGGCTTTCAGGCTAGATCGATTTGCACCTTGACCGCATCGTTCTTGGCGCAAGCCAGCGTTAGTTCCGCGTTGGCCTCCCGCAATGGAAAGACCCGGCTGATGAGCGGACGAAGATCCACACGCTTGCTGGCCACCAGCTGAATCGCTTCGTCGAAGACCGGTCCGTATCGGAAAGACCCCAGAAACTGGAATTCACCGATCAGCAGTTGGTTGACGGGCAGCGAGATCTCTTCGGCGGAGAACACCCCGATCTGCACCAACTGACCGCCCCGGCGCAACACCTCGAAAGCCTGACGCAAGGCCGGCACGGCGCCGGAGGCTTCGAACACAACATCAAAACCATCGCCGGTGAGCGCAGCCACCTGATCTTGAACCGAGGTGACTGGGTCGAGCACGGCATCCGCACCCAGGGCTATCGCCATGGCTCGCCGGGTTGGCACTGGGTCGCTCAAGACGACAGGGTTGGCGCCATAGGCTTTGGCCGCGATCAGGGTGAGCAAACCGATCGGGCCACCTCCCGTGACCAGCACCTTGCGGCCTGCGACCGAGCC
Organism: Methylotetracoccus sp.; assembly: GCA_025458755.1. Lineage (GTDB taxonomy): Bacteria > Pseudomonadota > Gammaproteobacteria > Methylococcales > Methylococcaceae > Methylotetracoccus. The sequence continues at coordinate 1,950 of JALORT010000459.1, read as the reverse complement.
GGCACGATGCACCGCATGCACACCCACGGCGAACGGTTCGATCATGGCCCCGAGCGCGTCATCCACGGCGTCCGGCAGATGATGGCATTGCTCCGCGCCCACGACCGCATATTGGGAAAACAGCCCGTGAGTGGGAGGCTTGGTGCTGGCGCTGCCGCGCATGACGCAGTGCCGGCAGAGATTGATTCTCCCGCTGCGGCAATAGTCGCAGAAGCCACAGGACCGCGCTGGATTGATCGCCAGGCGCGCGCCCACCGCCGGCGCGCGAATGTCGGCGGCCACGGCCACCACTTCGCCACAGGCCTCATGGCCCAAAATGAACGGCGCCGTCACCGCGAACCGCCCGAATCGGCCTTCGTGGAAGTAGTGAATATCTGATCCACAGATCCCAGCCCGACGCATGCGCACCAGCACTGTGCCGGGTTCGAGTTCGGGGACAGCACATTCGTCAACGCGCAGGTCTTTGATGCCGTGCAAGACGGCGGCTAACATGGTTTGGCTCATAGTTCGTCAGTAGTCAGTGGTCAGTAGTCAAGGCCATAGAATCTGGCACAGTTTCCGCCGAGGATGTCGTCGCGCACCTTGGCGGAGAACTGTTGCGCGTAATCAATGACGATGCGCAGGGTGGAAGCGTAGTCGCCCGACAGCGTGCAAACCGGCCAGTCGGAGCCGATCATCACGCGATCCGGGCCGAACACCGCGACCACGATGTCGAGGTAGCGATGGAAACCCTCGGGCCGCCATCGCTGCCAATGCGTCTCCGTGACAAAGCCGGAAAGTTTGCAGAAGACGTTTGGAAAGTTCGCGAGCCGTTCCAGATCTTCCCGCCACGGCGAGAACAGTTTTTCGCCGATGCGCGGCTTGGCAATGTGGTCGAGCACGAAAGGTTGTTCGGGAAAGTCTTCGACCAACTTCACGGCGACCGGCAGGTGCTTCGGGAATAGCAGCAGATCGTAAGTCAGGCCGAACTCGCGTAGTTGCGCGAGGCCAAGACGGAATTCCGGCCGGAGCATGAAGTGGTCATCCGGTTCGTCGTGGACGACGTGGCGCACCCCGACGAGCTTCGGATGCTTCGCATACCTCTCCAATGGCTCGCGGAGTTTCGGTGAGCGCAAATCCACCCAGCCCACGACGCCCTTGATGCAGTCATGCTGGTCAGAGAGCTCCAGCAGCCGCTCCGTCTCCTCAACCATCTGGCGCGCTTGCACCGCGATGGTGACATCGAATTGGATCGCCTTGAGTTGCGGCTCGAGTTCCTCGGGCAAGTAATCGCGTCTCAGGACGGCCATTTCATCAGTCATCCAGACCGGGTGGGCCGGATTGTATTTCCAAAAGTGCTGATGGGAATCGAGGCACACACTTCGCGGGGTGATTTGCTCTATCGAAGGATTCGTTCTTGCGCCGCCTCGCGGAAGGCACGGATGTTCTCTGTGCTGACGCCGGGTGGCATACCACCGGCGCAGGAAAGAATGAGCCGAGAACGGTCGGGTGTCTGTTCCAGCAGCCGCTTCACGGCAGCCCGGACCTCGTCCGGCGACCCCTTGGCCAGCACATCGCGCGGGGGAATGTTGCCCAGAAGGGTCAGGTGTCCGCCCGAAAGGCGGCGCATTTCCGGAAGCGTCGTCTGGATGCCCGGGTTGTAGAGGTTGATGCCCAGATCGGCGTAATGCGGCAACGACGAGGCACACGCTGCATCGTTGTGGAAGAACTTCACCGGCACATCGGTTGCGAACAAATCACGAAGATACGGTCGCCCGAACTCCAGGAAATCGGCTTTACCCATGAAGCCGACGAGGTCGTCGAGGACCAGGAGGCCAGCAATGGTGGGGAAGGTCTCGCGCTGGAGCGCATGCCAGCGGATGAGGAAATCCGTGATGACTCGCAAGAGGCGGTGCATGGACTCCGGATCGGTCTTTAGAGTCACGAGGAACTCCGTCGTCCCCATCAGGA
>JALORT010000458.1 GCA_025458755.1 Methylotetracoccus sp. | reverse complement strand
AGCCGAAATGCTCAAGCGGCACCCCGAAGAGATCGAAGCTTGGGAAGACGGAACCGCCGCGCCCACCTACCCGAAGCTGGAAAAGTTGGCGTATCAGATATACAAACGCCCGCTGGCGGTTTTCTTTCTGCCGTCGCCACCGGACGAAAACCTCCCGCAACGCGAGTTCCGCACCTTGCCGGACGCGGATATGCAGACGCTTCAACGCGATACCTATCTGCACATCCGCCGCGCCCACGCTTACCAGCTCGCCTTGCGTGACCTGTTCGATGGGCACAACCCCGCCGAGCGGCATATCTGGAAAATAATTTCCCTATCCACGTCAAAAGGCATTGCCGCCCAGGCCCAAGCCATTCGCGAGCAATTGGGCATCACGCTTGAGCAGCAGGCCGCCTGGAAAACCGATGAGCAGGCCCTCAAGGCATGGTGAAGTGCCGTCGAACGTTGTGGCATTTTTGTTTTCAAGGCCGCGTTCAAACAAAAGGACATCTCCGGTTTTTGCCTGATGGATGCGCATCTGCCGGTGGTGTATCTCAACAACAGCACCACCAAGACCCGGCAGATATTCAGCCTGCTGCACGAGCTCGCCCATCTGCTCCTCAGTATGAACGGCTTGAGCAAGTTCGATACCACCTACATCGAGCAATTGCCGCGTAATGAACGGAAGATCGAGCAGGCGACCGACGCGCTTCCCGTTGGTCAGCGCATGCCATGCTCGCTCCAGCGCTGTGTGATCAGATGGAACACCGGCACGAACGGGATCGCAAGGTCGTTGACGACAGCATGCCGCCAAAAACACGGGGGCCGCGGTGTTGTTTACGTCTGGCGCGGGCATCGCGTTCCGGCATCGGCCTCGGGACCGGGAACCGCGTCGTCACGCCGGCTGAACCGCCCCCAGCGCCAGAGCACGGCCGGCAGCACCAACAGATTCAGCGCCGTGGATGACACCAGTCCGCCGACGATGATTGCGGCCATCGGTCCCATGATTTCCCGCCCCGGATTGTCGCTGCCGACGGCGATCGGGAGCATCGCCAGCGCGGTCACCAGCGCGGTCATCAGAATGGCCGGCAGGCGCTCCTCGGCGCCGCGAACCGCTGTCGCCTTGCTCCAGCACTGTCCCTCGACCTGGACCAGTTGCCGGTAGTGCGAAATCAGCATGATCGAGTTCCTGACCGTGATCCCGAACAGTGTGACGAAACCAACCATGCTGCCGACCGACAGCGTGCTGCCGGTCAGAAAGGCGGCGCCGACACCGCCTGCCAGCGAGAACGGCAGGTTCAGCACCGTCAGCAGCAGATGGCGTACGCTGCCGATGGCGAGATAGATCAGCAGCACGACCCCCGTACCGGCCAACAGCGAATGGACGATCAGGCTGCTTCTGGCCGCGCTTTGTTCGACGGCCGAACCGGTGAACTCCGGGTAAATGTCGGTCGGGAAGCGGATCTCGGCCAGAACCCGGTCCCGCAGGTCGTTTAGGAACGACTCCGAATCCCGCCCCTGGACGCCACAGGTGACGGTCTGCACCCGCTGTGCATTTTGATGCAGGATGTTGTAGCGGCCGCCGGTCTGCCTGACCTCCGCCACCTGCCCCAGTTTGATCAGGGTGCCGTCGGCGGTCAGCAGCGGCAGTTCGCCGACGCCTTCGATCTGCCCGCGCTGGCCGGGATCGAGAATGACCGCAATGTCGTAACCGCGGTTACCTTCGTAGTAGCGCCCCACGGTCTTGCCGGCATAGGCCGCCTCCAAACTGTCGATGATCTCCAGCGGGCGCAAACCCCGGGCCGCCAACTGGTCATCGTGGAAGCGCACCTCGGCCAGCGGCGTCCCCGGCGGCGAACGCAGTTGAATGCTGGCGGCGCCTTCGACCGTCCCGATCAGCGCAGCGACTTCGCGAGCCTTTTCGTCCAGCCGGGTCAGATCCGTGCCGTAGAGATTGACCACCACCGGTGCCGTGTAGCCGCTGATCGTCTCATCGACACGTTCCACCAGAAAGGTGTTTACTTCGAACGCGATGCCGGGAAAGTCCGCAAGAGTCTCGCGGATGCGTTCGAGCACGCGTTGCTGCGCCGCGCCGGACTCGGCAGTTTGCGGCGTCAGCCGCACCTCGTACTCGCTGTAATGCGTACCGTAGGTGTCGGCGCCCCGCTCGGCCCGCCCCGCCCACTGCGAAACCGACTCGATGCCGGGCAATTCCAGCAGTCGCCGAGTCAGCAGCTGCCCCAACCGGAGCGACTCCTGCAGCGAGGTGCCCGGCAGACTCGCGGTATGAACAATGTAATGACCCTCGCGCAATTGCGGCAGGAATTCGCCACCGAGAGCCGGCAGCACCAGGAAGGCTGCCGCGCAAATAATTAAACTGGCCACCAAGATACTGCCCGGCCGGTTCAGAACCGCGGTCAGCATCCGGCCATAACCGCGGCGCAGCCAGCGGTTCAGCGGCGGCGCCTGCGCGGCGGCGGCACGGCGGCCGAGCAGCAGGTAACACAGGGCCGGTGTGACCGTCAGCGCGGTGACGAGCGACATTAGAATAGCCAGAATGTAGGCATGGCCGAGCGGAGCGAACAGCCGGCCCGCCACGCCGCCCAGTGTCAGCAGCGGCACGAAAACCAGTGCGACGATGAAGCTGGCGTATACCACCGAGCCGCGGACTTCCAGTGACGCATCGCGGACGATGCGGCCTACCGGAAGCGGTTCGGCTCGCCGTTGATTCTCCCGCAGGCGGCGCGAGATATTCTCAGTATCG
>JALORT010000457.1 GCA_025458755.1 Methylotetracoccus sp. | reverse complement strand
GGCCGGCCATGCGGAAGCGTCCGCAACCATTGCTGTCAGTCGTCGCCGTAATGGAGCCATTTCGTCTTCGCCGTAATGGAGCCACTCGATTGTCGGCGCATTGGCGCCAGTAAATCTTCGGCATAAAGGAGCCAGCGTTTTGTCGGCGTAAAGGCGCCACGTTGGTCCCGGATCAGGGGCTCGAACTTTCGTGAATCGGTTAGCTTCGCGGCTTTTTGCCCGAGGTGACCATGAGTAATCGGAGGTTCGAGATGTTTCACTATCGACAGGTTCTAGTGCGGATGCGCCAGGGGGATTCGGATCGGGAGATTGCCCGATCGAAGACCATGGGGCGCAGGAAGATCGCCCACGTGAGGGAGGTCGCCGCCGCGCAGGGCTGGTTGGTCGCGGAGGTGCCGTTACCCGAGGATTCGGTGCTGGCGGTGGCCTTCGATGGCCCGCAGGCCGTACCCGCCAGTTGTGTGTCCAGCCTGGAGCCCTGGCGTGAGCGGATCACCCAGTGGCATTTGCAAGGGATCCAGGGCACCACGATCCACGCCGCTTTGGCGCGCGAGCATGGCTACACCGGGAGTCTGTCCGCGGTGTACCGCTTCGTCCGTCAACTCCTGATCGCCGTGCCTCCCGAGGTGCCGCTGCGTCTGAGCTTCAAACCCGGCGAGGCGGCCCAGGTGGATTTCGGCGCCGGTCCGATGATCCCCCATGCGCTGACCGGCGAGGCCCGCAAGACCTGGTTTTTCGTGATGACCCTGTGCTGGTCCCGTCACCAGTACGCCGAGTTCGTACCGGATCAGAGTTCAGCCACCTGGCTGGCCTGCCACCGCCGCGCCTTCGAATGGTTCGGCGGGGTGCCGGGACGGCTCATCATCGACAACGCCAAGTGCGCGATCACCAAAGCCTGTATTCAGGATCCGGAAGTGCAGCGGGCCTACGCCGAGTGCGCCGAAGGCTATGGCTTCCGGATCGATCCCTGTCCGCCCCACGATCCCAAGAAGAAGGGCATCGTCGAGTCCGGCGTCAAGTACATCAAGCGCTCGTTCCTGCCGTTGCGGGAGTTGCGGAGCCTTGCCGACGCCAACCGGCAACTGACCGCGTGGGTGCTGGGCGAGGCCGGCAACCGCTGCCATGGCACCACCCGGGAAAAGCCGCTGAGCCGTTTCCTGGCCGAAAAGTCCTTGCTCCAGCCCTTGCCGGATGTGCCGCCGGTGTTGGCGGTTTGGGCCAAGGTCAAGGTGCATCGCGATGCCCACGTCCAGTTCGACAAGTGTCTGTACTCGGTGCCGTTCCGGCTGATGGGCCAGACGCTGTGGCTCAAGGCCACCGATCAGCTCATCACCCTCTACCGCGACCAGGAGCCGGTCGCCAGCCATCCCCGGCAAATCCGCCCCGGCGCTCGCTCCACGCTCCAGGATCATTTGCCGCCGGACGCGCTGGCCTGGAACCTCCAGGACACCCAGTGGTGCCTGCGCCAGGCCGAGCGCATCGGACCGCAGTGTCATGCGCTGATCCAGACCCTGTTCGCCGATCAGGTGCTGGTCAATCTCCGTGCTGCCCAGGCGGTGCTGCGACTGGAGAAACCCTACGGCGCCTTGCGCCTGGAAGCCGCCTGCGCACGGGCCATCCACTTCGGCAGTCTGCGCTATCGCAGCGTCAAGGCCATTCTCGCCAAGGGCCTGGACCACGTCATGCCGCACCCGGCGGCCGACACCGACCTGGCCGACACCTACACCCGCGGCGGTCGCTTCTGCCGCGATCCCCAAACCCTGTTGCACTGAGGCCTCGCCATGAACCCGATCCCTGAACTTATCCCCTTGCTGAAACAACTGCGCTTGTCCGGCATCCTCGATTCCCTGGAGGCCCGTAACCGTGAGGCCATCGATCGCAAGCTGGCCTATACCGACTTCCTCAGCCTGCTGGTCCACGATGAAGTGGCCCGACGCGATCAGAAAAAGCTCGCCCAGCGCCTCCGGCGCGCCAACTTCCGCAGCCAAAAAACCCTCGAGAGCTTCGACTTCAGCCGGCTGCCGAATCTCAACCGGGCACTCGTCCATGACCTCGCCACCGGCCGCTTTATCGAAGAAAAGGTTGCAGTCCTCATCGCCGGACCCTGCGGCACCGGCAAAAGCCATCTGGCCCAGGCCATCGGCCATCTCGCCGCCCGCCAGGGCCACGATGTGCTGTTCACCACCCAGACCCAGTTGCTGGCCAGCCTGCGCAGCGCCCAAGCCGTCGGTACCTACGACCGGCGCTTCCAGGCATTGGTCAACACCCCGCTGCTCATCATCGATGATTTTGGCTTGAAACCACTCCGGCCCCCGGAAGACGAAAGCTTCCACGACTTGATCGGCGAACGCTACGAGCGCGCCGCCACCATCATCACCAGCAACCTCGACTTCAGCGAATGGGGCGATGCCTTCCCCAACAACAAAATGCTCGGCGCCGCAACACTGGATCGTATCCGTCACGGCGCCTACCGCGTGGTCCTGGATGGCGACAGCTACCGCAGTCCCAAACCCCTCGCCGGAGGATCAAAAAACGGCGTTGAAAAAGGCACCAAAACCGCCCATTCTTAACCCCCGTTCGAGTCCCTGATCAGGCCCTTTCAAGTGGCGCCATTACGCCGACAATCGGTGGCGCCAATATGCCGACGATTGACACCGGAGTCCTGACGCCTTTCTGTGTCGCACAGACGGCACGGGAACTGGCCGATCGCGATTTCGACGTTGCCATCGTCCAAGATGCGACCGCATCGTTGACCGAG
>JALORT010000456.1 GCA_025458755.1 Methylotetracoccus sp. | reverse complement strand
GCCAGCGGCATCGCTGTCCGCGCCGGCGGCGGAGGGCCGGAATGCACCTTCGCGGCGGGCAAGGTCACGCCCGTATCCGGCGCTGCTGCGCCTGCCCGGCCATCAGCTCGCTCAACAGGCGCTTGACCTCGCTTCGGCTTTTCTCCTCGGGATCGCTGCGGAAAGGCCCGAGGCCGGTCAACGCCCGCGCCGCCGCGACATCGATCACCGTGTCGAGGTCGATCTCCCGCTGCTCCTCCGCATAGGCGAACACCAGCGACAAGTCACAGAGCACGTTGATCAGGCGCGGCACGCCGTGCGCATAGAAATAGACCGCACAACAGGCGGCGGTGGTAAACAACTCGGGATCGCCGCCGGCCACCCGCAGACGATGTCGAATGTAGCCGATGGTATCTTCCACCGAAAGCGGCCGCAGATGATAATCGACACTGATCCGCTGCACGAACTGACGCAACTCCGGACGGCGGAGCTTTTCCGCCAGTTCCGGCTGGCCGACGAGGATCATTTGCAAAATGAAATCCTTGTCAGCATTGATATTTGATAAAAGACGAAGCTCTTCGAGAACGTCGACATCCAGATTTTGCGCTTCATCGACAATCAGCACCGTTCGCTTGTTTTGAGCGTACTGATCAACAACGAATTCGACAAATCGCTGGTAAAAATCGACCTTGCTTCCCTGGCGAAAATCCAGATTGAATACCATCAGGATGTTCTGCAAAAGATCGCCGAACGAGCGGTGCGTGTTTGTCAGCAGCCCCACCGTCAACCGCCCCGGCATCGTCGTCAATAACTTGCGGACGAGTGTCGTTTTCCCCGAACCGACCTCGCCGGTGATGACGACGAACCCTGTCTGTTCAGAAAGGCTATATTCCAGCAGGGTCAACGCCATGCGGTGACCCTTGGTCAAATAGAGGTACTCAGGGTCCGGGATGAGCGAGAACGGCTTTTCCCGCAGCCGAAAAAACTCTTCGTACATTCACCGCACCCATTGTCCGTTCAAAAGCGAATCCCCGATCCGGATCGCGGCAATGGCCAGTGACGCATCCTCAATAATAGCTGCTCACCTTTTCCGATGAGCGATTGAGCACGGTACCAATGACATGAAAGGCTTGAAGCAATTCGAGCGCCCGAATGACATCGGATTTCTTGGTCGTTCCTTCCTGGGTGACGAGAAGAATAGCCTCAACGTATGGCAAAACCGTCAACGCATCGCTGGATCTGAGCAGCGGCGCCAGATCATAGATGACGATGCGGTCAGGGTAGCGCGCCTTCAGCTCCTGCGCCAATCTTGCCATCTTCGGCGACGACAGCACCTCGGACGACTCCCGCAAGGCGCGGCCGGCGGGCAGCAGGACGAGGCGCGGCACCCCCGGGTTGACCAGACAGCGGGCCAGCGGCTTGTCGTCGATCAGATAGTCGGCGAGCCCCAGTTCGGTGCTGATGCCGAAATAGCGATGCAGGCTGGGCCGCCGCAAGTCCGCATCCACCAGCAGCACGGTATGTCTCGGATCGAGGGCAACGCTCGTCGCCAGATTGACCGCCGTCAGCGACTTGCCCTCGCCGCGCTCGGCGCTGGTGATGGCGAGAGTGGTATGCCCTTCGGCGGCCAATCGCGCCAGCACCTGCGTGCGCAGCATGCGGAATGTATCCGACAACTCCTCCTGAAACGTGCCCGAGACGATCCGCCGTTCCGACAGGCTGCGCTCCAGCGTTGGCACAACCCGGGTCTCCCGGTAGGTGATCGTCTTACGATCGTCGGCATGGCCCTCGCTTGGCCCCGGACCGGCGGCCGCCTGCTCTGCCAGGATCGCCTGCCGCTGCAGCCGCGCCCGTTCCAGCGCCTTCTGAAGCTTTTCCATGACCGCGTCTCCGTGCCTCAGCCAGCGACCAATCGAGCGAGCAGCGGCAGGCTTTGCACTTGCCGCTGCACCGACGTCCACAGCACGTCGAGCGGCATCACCTGGAAGTGTACGAACAGAATGGCCCCGACAATGGCGGCGGTCGAGGCGCCCCCGTAGATCAGGCGCTCGCGGCGGGCCTTGCGGATTTCCGCCTGCGTGCGGATGTAGGGGATGACGACGAGCGGCGACACACCGGTGAGCGCCACCAGCTGCCGCGCGCCGTAGATCGACGAGTCCGCGGCTTCCGCCAGGATCGCGATGCCAAGGCCCGCAGCGACGGCGAACGCCGCCCCCAGCCCAAGGATCACGAACCGCTTCGGCTTGATCGGCTGCGAAGGCACCTGCGGCGGTTCCACCAGCGAGAACCGTTCGCCCTTCCGTTCCGTCTCCAGGGCCTCGCCGAGCTGAGCGGCCTTGCGCTTTTCCTTGATTACCGAGTAGTCGGCCACCGCCGATTCATAATCGCGCCGGATGCGGTGGTAATCGCGCTCCACCACCGGCGTCTGCAGGACCAGCTTTTCCACATCGGTGATCTGTTGCAGTACCGCCTCGCGCTGCTTGGCGATGCCCGCCATCTCGGCGCGCGTGGCCTTCAGCTGGGCCTGCAACTGGATGTAGGCGGGATTGACGGCCCGGTCGCCGGACCGGCTGCCGTCCCTGGCCGCCTGCTGCGCGCCCGCCGTTTGCAGTTCGCTTTCGACCGTCGCCAATTGCCGCTTGGCGATCACGACATCGGGATGATCGGCGGCGTATTTCTCCTTGAGCACGGCGAGCTCGCTCTGCAAACGGTCGCGTTCCATCTGCAAGGCGGTGATGCTGGTTCCCGAGCCCTGATCCTTTTCGAGAGCTTCCACCTCCCG
>JALORT010000455.1 GCA_025458755.1 Methylotetracoccus sp. | reverse complement strand
GGTGTCTCCCGGAATCTGGTGAAGGCCTATTTTTGGCTGACTTTGGCGTTCGAATTCGGCGACACAGGGGTCAGTGAGCTGAGAATGCAACTCGCGGAGGAGATGACTCCCGGGGAGATGGCCGAGTCACTCACCAGGGTCGAAGAATGGAAGCGGGACAAGGCCATTCCGGACGCGGGCGGCGCGCCGCTGGAACAGCCCTCCCAAGATCCGCCGACAGAGCCGTCACGCGACCAGCCGAAGACGAAACGTCCTCCCCGGCGGCGTGCGGCACACTAGCGGGCACCGCTTGCCGCGGCGCTTCATGTGAATTCGAATCGTATCGGCGGTCATCAGTCGCTCGCGGGAGGTGAATCGGGGCCTGCAAGATTCGAGGCGTGGGCACAAACTTTCCCGGCGGCTGTAAGTCTGACCTTTGCAACTCGGCGGTGCCCGCCTGGCTCTCGTTGGTTGTGTGAGCTTAACCAACAAAATGGAGGACCCCCATGCCTTTGTTCATCTCGATGTTGCTGACTGCCGGTGCGGCCTTCTGGTATTACCGGACCGCAGAGCGTCTTGGGGTCAAACCCATTCCCTGGGCCGTGGCCGGAGCCATCGCTTATCAGGTGCCGGCGTGGGTTTGGATGATTATGTTTTCCAGGCCTTATCTCACCGGGTTGCGCAGCACCGCCGCCAAGACCGAAATGTCGTCCTTCCTGATCGGCCATTCCTGGATTGTTGTTGGTGCGATTGCGACAGTCCTCGTTTACAAATTCTTCCTGCTGAAGACCGGGGCAGGCGGCAAGCCCTGAGTATGGAACGGCGGTAGCCGGCGGGTTCATGACCATGCGAGATCGGGCAGATCTGTCGGCAGCGGTCATGGAGCGACAGCCAGTGCTGGAATCGCCGGTCGATCCATCGGAATTCTTTTCGAATGGGCCGAACAGGTTTTCCCCGGGTTATCGCCTGCATCGGCGGCGATTCCGTGTGATTGACACGCGGTGGGTCGTGCAGAGCAGCGGTCACGCTTCCCGTTGATCCAACAGTCGCGGACCGGCCTCTTCGCATTCGATGGCGCCTCGTGGATCTCAGCAGGCTTTCGACGTGTCGCCTGCTGGGGTCCGGACAGACACGTCATGCTTCCGGCTTGGCGATTCGCCTTACGGCCTGGACTGCAGCGAGGATGACCGCGCCTGCGAGCAAACCCACGGCGACATCGAGCAACAGCGGAGTTACCGTGTGAAGCAAGCGGCCGAGCACCGGCAGATCCCCGATTGACCCGGCCCGTGTTTGTAGCCAGTCGCCGGCGCTCGGCAGACCGTGAACCAGAATGTTGCCGCCTACGGCGAACATCGCCGCCGTTCCCGCAACGGATAACAGTTTCATCAGGTTCGGTGCGGCTCGCAAAATTCCCCAGCCCAACATCCGGCGCAGCCGACCGGGCCTATCGCCCGAGCCGTGTTGGATCAGGTAAAGCCCGGCGTCATCCAGCTTGACGATGCCAGCCACCAGACCGTACACGCCGATCGTCATGATCAGTGCGATGCCGGCGAGGACAGCGGCCTGCTGAGCGAAGGACGCTGCAGCCACGGTGCCGAGGGTGATGACGATAATTTCCGCCGACAACACAAAGTCGGTGCGAATAGCCGCCGTGATCTTCTCTTGCTCCGAAGCGGCCAGGCCGGTCGGTGTGTCCTTCGGCGCTAAGGGCGCCGTGAAGTGCGGATGCCGGTCTTGGATGCGCGCCGGCAGTGATCGGTGCACCAGCTTCTCGAAGCCCTCGTAGCACAGAAAAGCGCCGCCGATCATCAGTAACGGTGTCACCGCGAACGGCGCCAGCGCATTCAAGGCCAGCGCCGAGGGTACCAGGATCGCCTTGTTTCGCAACGAACCTTTGCCTACGGCCCAGACCACCGGCAGCTCCCGGTCGGCGCGGACCCCGGTGACCTGATGAGCGTTCAACGCCAGGTCGTCACCCAGGACACCGGCTGTTTTCTTGGCGGCGACTTTGGTCAGCAGAGCAACGTCATCCAGTACCGAAGCGATGTCATCGATCAGTGTCAATAGACTGGCACCGGCCATTCATTCGATCTCCCGATGGATCAGCGCCACGTTCAGAAACCTGCGTTGATGCCCATCGCACGCCCCCGTCATGTGGCTGTCAACAAGGCTGCGATGGCGTCCTGTATACGTTGGGTGCCGTGTTCGTAGGACTCTCCGGAACCGATGATGACGTGGGGGCCGAAACGCACGACTACCTCGCTGCGACACTTCGGTACCAGGGTATCGGGCGGCATGATCTTCTCCGTACCGAGGATCGCCATTGGTACGATCGGCACGCCCATCTCCAGCGCAAGGACGCCGGCACCGCCCTTCAATGGCTGCAGTGACCCATCGACACGGTTCATGCGGCCTTCTGGAAAGATCAAGACGTGCCATCCATCGTCCAGTAGATGACCGATCGTATCCAATCCCGGCCGGATGTTCTCGTCGACGCCGGTCGGAAACGGGAACGCGTTCAAGGCGAGTTCGCCTATCGGTACAGCCCAGCGGTATTGCCGGTAAAGGACATCGGTCGCGGCGGCCATTGCGAGGCGCGCTCGGGTGCCGGCGGGCAGCGCGAAAGCGACGACGGCCGAATCGAGATAGCTGCGATGATTGGCCATGAAGATCACCGCGCCGGTGAGCCCGCTCACGTATTCCAGTCCTTCGACGCGGAGACGGCAGAAGGGCGTGATCCAGGACCGGAAGAACACGGCTAAGGCCAGCGGGCGCACCGCACAAGCCCAAG
>JALORT010000454.1 GCA_025458755.1 Methylotetracoccus sp. | reverse complement strand
GTCTGGGTGCCTTTAAGCACCTGCCAGAGGTCGGGCAGATGGTTTTGCAGGAAGCGGGCGAAGTCGAGGAGCACATACCAGGAGCCGGTCTGGATCTCGTCGCGCGCGGTGCGTATCAGCCGTTTGCGCTCGTCGATGGCCTGAGCACTGTCGTTGCTGCCGAAATTGGTAAAGTCTTTGTCCGCCGCCGATTTCTTGAATTCGGCCTGTTCCAGCAGCATCTTCCACGGCGCCACCACATCGGTCTGGAACAAGAAGCCGGCCATGCTGCAGCCTGCGCTGGCGAATGTGTCACTGCTGTCGGCATCGGCGCCGAGGCTGGCGCCGACCCACTGCTCGCGACGACTCACCGGGATTACGCCGCTCAGCAAACGACGGTTGTTGCCGCAACTGCCTTTGAAGCTGACCGGGAACAGCGGCAGCTGCTCTTCGCCGGCGATCAGAGTGCGGGTGGCGCTGGCGTTGTGGCTGCCTATACGCCGCCAGGTGTTGCCGCGCGGGCCGGGCACAAAAGCGTATTCGTCCCACGGTTCCGACATCGCGCTTGCATTCTCTTTTTTGGAGTCGGTTTCAGGCGGCAGCAAGCGGCGGATGACGAAGCTAACCTTCTCCTGCCGTCTGAGTTCAGGCTCGCAATCGGGCAGGCCGGGCTCCTCCCAGATCAGCGAGGCGCTCACCAGATAGTGGCGTTTCTGGCTCGATTGATAGAGCTTGAGCGGCAACTGCTCGTCGTCCAGGCCGCTCACGGCTGTCATATCCTGCTTGCGGAACAGGGTCTTGAGCGGTTGCAGGTTGATCGCCGTTGGCAACAGCGGCTTTTTGGCCTCAGTCATGCTGCGGGTCTTGTCGTAGAGAAAGGCCACCTTCGAGATCGCTTGTGACTCGGTTTGGATGGTTTTTGGCGTGGCCATGGGCGCACGCCAGGTCTCCGGTTGCACCAGCCATTCACCCAACCGTTGCGGCTCGCTGGTGAGGGTTGCGATGAACTCCTGCATGAAATCGTCGTGGTCAAAGCGCAAAACGGCGGGCTGGCCGGCGCGGCTGCTGCCGTGCAGGCGCAACCCGGCGGGGCCGGGACGAGCCCAGATCGGCAGCGGCCCGAGCCAGCGGATTCTGGCATTCGGTCCGCGCCCTGCCTTGACGGGTGTTGCGCGCGCTACCATATGTTTCCAGCCCCCGGTGTGTAAGATGCACTGATGACGCTGTTGGTGATGACCGTGTCGGCCTGCAGCACCCCGTTAAAACGTGACATGCCGGCGTTGACGGTCACCATCGAGGCGCTGATCTCGACCATCGTGGCCTGCACCCGCACGTTCATGCCGGTGTTGATGCTGACGCCCTGAGGGTCGCAGGTCACGGTGGTACCGCCGATCCTGAATTCGACCCTGCCGCCGCCGGAGTCGGTCAGCTCGCCGCTGACGCCTCCCGGGGTGGTAAAGCGGATGGTGGAATCGGAAGGCTGGGCTTCGACGATGGCGATACGGGTGCCGGCCTTGCCGGTGATGGTCCAGCGGTCGACCCGGTCTCCGCTACCGCCGAGCGTCTCCGGCGCTGGGGCGCTGCCGTTCCACACTCCTCCGATAACGATGGGCTGGCGCGGATCGCCGTTGACAAAGCTGACCAGAACTTCATCATCGACATCGGGGATGAAAAAACAGCCGCGATGGTCGCCGGCAAAGGGCACGGCGACCCGCGCCCAGAGCGCCGCATTCTGAGAATCGGGACCATCGAACCCAAACAGCCGGATCTGTACCCGGCGCATCCCTTCCGGATCATTCACCGCCACCACCCGGGCCAGATAGGCGCCGCCGTGGAGCGCGGGAACGAGCTGTTTGAGCAGATCCTGGTCGCTCATGACGCCTCTCCCAGCGCAGCAGACTCCGCCTTGAAATCTGTCATGTACCCCCCTTGCAGGTCAAAGCGGTGATGGGTGCGGACGACGTAGTATGTGTTTTCAAAGCGCGGGCTGACGCCACGCAGTTGCAGGTGGCTGCCAACGCGGATGGCAGGATGGCCGGCGGCGGTTCCTTCGGCCGTGACAAAGCTGCGGGCCCGCTGGTCGAAAACGGCGTCCGCCAACGCCTGCGCCTCGGCACCGGTGGTGACGGCAATATGGCCGACATGCTCGCTGCAGGCGCCGAGCGCCTGTCGCAGCAGGGTTGCACCCCGGCGGCCCCTGCCGGGTCCCAGATGGCTTCCCTCGCCGCGGCCGCTGACGCTTTGGCCCGTGGCGGGGTTCCAACCGCCGCTGGTCACCTCCGTCACCTGGTGGGACAGGTCGGCAATGAACCGGACGCTGCGCAGGTCGTGAAACAGCTCCATCTCGATCACCCGGCGTTGCACCGCACTGACCAGCGCCACCTCCAGCCGGTCGGCTACGATCTGAACGTCGGCATCAAACTGGCGCAGCAGTCGACGTAGAAAAGCGAGGTCGCTTTCGTTCAACTGCACCCACGTGCCGCTGTTGGCCCCCAGCCCGTTCACCTGCGGCTGCAGGCTCAGCCGCTGGGCAATCTGACGGGCAATGTCGGCCACAGACATATTGCTGTAAACCGCCGTCCGGCGGGTCATGCGCGCCTGCTGAAGACGATCCTCCGCCAGAACCAGCAGCTCCGGTGGGGTCGATTCAAGGAACTCGGCCTCCAGCCCGGTGATGATCCCCCGAAAGATTTCCTGCGGGTCGGAGAGGTCCCCGGTGGCGACGGTGACGGTCGAACCGAGCTTGATCTCGGACTCGTCCTCGAACGCGTAACCGGCGCCGCCGTCGGCG
>JALORT010000063.1 GCA_025458755.1 Methylotetracoccus sp. | reverse complement strand
CAGCTCGCCGGCCTCGAGCACATGGACGAGCGCTACGTCAAGGCGGTCGGCTACGCGACCAAGGCCAGGCGCCACGGCCGGCCGAAGATGGTGCTGCTCGGCGATCTCGTCGGCCACGGCGAAGACGCGGTGATGGCGGCGGCCTCGGCCGTGGTCCGCATGTGCAACCGGCGCGCCGCCGAGGGCTTCATCGCGGTCGACGCCGAAACGCGCAGGAAATTCTGGCTCGACCGCTCGCGCACCGCCGCGATCTCGCGCCACACCAACGCCTTCAAGGTCAACGAGGACGTGGTGATTCCGCTGCCGCGCATGGGCGATTACTGCGACGGCATCGAGCGCATCAACATCGAACTGTCGATCACCAACAAACTCAAGCTCTGTGACGTGCTGCACGCATTCCTTGAGGGCGATCTGCCGTTGCGCGAATACGAAGGTGATCTCGACAAAGAGGCGCTGATCGATGACCGCCGGGCCCGCGCGCTCGAGGTCGTGCAGCAGGTGCGGACGCGCTGGCAGTGGCTGTACGGGCATCTCGACCTGCCGCTGGAGCACGCCGAAGCGCGCTTCGCTGACTTCGGCATCGAGGCCGGCGAACTGACCAACCGCGCCGATTCACCCACGCTGTTCCATCGGCTGCAGGACCATTCGGTGCGTGTGTCGTGGAAACGCGAACTGCAGGCGCCGCTGGCGGCGCTCTTCGAAGGCCAGGCATTCCGCCCGGTGAACGAGCGGATCGACGCCCTGCACCGGGAGATTCTGCGCGGGCGGGTGTTCGTCGCGCTGCACATGCACGCCGGCGACGGCAATGTGCATACCAATCTGCCGGTCAACTCCGACCAGTACGAGATGCTGCAGGAGGCCCATGCCGCGGTCGCGCGGATCATGCGGCTGGCGCGCGAACTGGGCGGCGTGATCTCCGGCGAGCACGGCATCGGCCTGACCAAGTACGAATTTCTGTCGGCGGAGGACCTCGCGCCGTTCCACGCCTACAAACAGCGTGTCGATCCGGAAGGCCGCTTCAACCGGGGCAAGCTGCTGCCCGGCGCCGATCTCTCCCGCGCCTACACCCCGTCGTTCAGTCTGATGGGGTTCGAATCCTTGATCATGCAGCAGAGCGACATTGGTGCGATCTCCGACTCGATCAAAGACTGCCTGCGCTGCGGCAAATGCAAGCCGGTCTGCACTACTCACGTGCCGCGCGCCAACCTGATGTATTCGCCGCGCAACAAGATCCTGGCGACCTCGCTGTTGATCGAAGCCTTCCTCTATGAAGAACAGACCCGGCGCGGGGTGTCGGTGCGCCATTGGCAGGAGTTCGAGGACGTCGCCGATCACTGCACGGTGTGTCACAAGTGTTACAGCCCGTGTCCGGTGGACATCGACTTCGGCGCGGTGTCGATGAACATGCGCAACCTGCTGCGCAAGATGGGCCGGCAAAGTTTCAATCCGGTCAAGGCGCTGGCGCTGGCGTTCCTGAACCTCACCCAACCACAGGCGATCAAGGCGCTGCGTCAGGTGATGATCGCCTGGGGATACAAGTCGCAGCGCCTCGGCAATGCGCTGCTGGCACCGTGGGTCAAGGCGCAAACCGCCCAGCCCCCGGCGTCGCTCGGCAAGCCGCCGGTGACCGAGCAGATGATCCACTTCTTCAACAAGAAAATGCCGGGCCGGTTGCCGAGCAAGATGTCACGGGCACTGCTCGATATCGAAGACCACGAGATCGTGCCGGTGATCCGCGATCCGCAGAAAGCCGGCGTCGAGACGGAAGCGGTGTTCTATTTTCCGGGCTGCGGTTCCGAACGCCTGTTCTCGCAGGTCGGTCTCGCCACGCAGGCCATGCTGTACGAGATCGGGGTGCAGACGGTGCTGCCGCCGGGGTATCTGTGCTGCGGTTTCCCGCAGCGCGCCGCCGGCCAGGCGGCCAGAGCCGAGCAGATCACCACCGCCAACCGGGTGCTGTTCCACCGCGTCGCCAACACCCTGAACTATCTCGACATCAAGACCGTCGTGGTGAGCTGCGGCACCTGCTACGACCAGCTGGCCGAGTATGAATTCGACAAGATCTTCCCCGGCTGCCGCCTGATCGACATCCATGAGTACCTGCTGGAGAAAGGGGTTCGGCTGGAAGGACTCAGCGGCACCCGCTACCTGTACCATGACCCTTGCCACACCCCGATGAAGCAGCAGGACCCGTTGAAGACCGTCAACGGGCTGTTGGCGACCGCCGACGGCAGCCGGGTCGAAAAATCCGACCGCTGCTGCGGCGAAGCCGGGACGCTGGCGGTCGGGCGCCCGGACATTGCGACCCAGATCCGTTTCCGCAAACAGGAGGAGCTGACCCAAGGCGCGGACCGGCTCCGCGGTGACGGTTACCAGGGTCCGGTCAAGGTGCTGACCTCCTGTCCCTCGTGCCTGCAGGGTCTGCAGCGTTACCAGGACGACGTCGACCAGCTCGACGCCGACTACGTCGTGGTCGAGATCGCCCAACACATCCTCGGTGAGAACTGGCTGCCCGAGTACGTAGCCAAGGCCAACCAAGGCGGCATCGAGCGGGTGCTGGTGTAGGCCCTGTGCCGCCCGCCGACTGTTCCGGCGCGCCGGGTCGCCTTCGCACAGCGCGCGCTGTACCTCGTCCGCTGTGATCTGGCACCGGCGTCCGTGGCCCGGGTGGGGGGAATCTCTTGTAAACTTTTGCTTTTCGGATCAGCATTGATGCCTGGCCCGCACTTCTGGGTCAGCAGCGAGGGTCCGGCGGCTGCATGGAAGTCGCGACTTGATTTTCGTGACTCGGCCGCGTTTCGGGGAGACGTCCGGTGAAAATCAAACTTCTTACGCTGCTTCTTCTATTTTTTGCGGTATCGGTCGCGGAGGCCGATCCTTCACCGGAAGAGCAGCACGCGGAAATGCTTCTGCAGCAGGAACAGCTCCAACAGCAGCAAGCTCTGGTCGAGCAGCGCCTGCAACAGCAGCAGGAGCAACTGTGGCTCCAGCAGCAACAGCTCGAACGGCTGCAGTGGGAGCAATTGCAAACCCAGAATCAGTGGTACGGCCTGCCGGTGTTTCCGGTGCAACCTTACCGGCATCCGCTAGCACCGGGCGCAGCACCGCCGCGGTCAACGGGCTGGCGCTCTGCGCCGTCCTTCGGTTGGCGAACCGACGGGCCAGGCATTGGTTGGCGGACCGACGGACCCCAGTTCGGCTGGCGTCAGGATGGAACTTCTTCCGGTGGGCGCTAGCCGGCGCTGCAGCCGCGGGCGCATGTCGGGAGTCCGATGTAGGCAGAGCCTTTGCGCCGCAGCAGTGCCGGTATTCTTCAGGAATGATGCCGTCCTTGCGCGAGGTCATATTCACGCCGCGTGCGGATTGCAACAACCCGCATCAAGGACATGAAGACCGAAATGCACCGGAGAGTTGGCGGCGATGCTGCATGGCGCACAGGAGCCGTGTCGGAGGAAAGTCAACGCGGCCAATGCCCGGGTGATAAGCGACTCGTGCGGCAAGCACGGCCTTGTTCGACATGATCGCCTGGAGACCTCGCGTATCGTCGGCGGCGCTTCGCTTAAGCGGAGCGGAGCCTGGACAAGACCGAGCATTGCATGAATAGCCGGCAACAATCCATCGGGAACGCTGAGACAGCAGCTTCTGGCTCGCCGGGCCAAGCCGAGCACACGCGGACCGGGCTGGGTGCGAAGGCGCTCAAGGCGGCGTTCCTGGACAATTTGAACTACGTGTTGGGGCGGCCTTTGGAGCTGGCCACGCCGAACGAACAATATCGCGCGCTGGCATTGACCATTCGGGACCGACTGATGCAGCGCTGGGTGAAAAACATCGAGCGGTGGAATCGGCCTGATCTGCGCAGCGTCGCCTATCTATCGGCGGAATTTCTGATCGGACCCCAGTTGGCCAACAATCTGTTCAGCCTCGGCATCTGCGACGTGGTGCGACAGGCCATGGCAGATCTGGGACTCAATCTCGAGGCGCTGCTGGCGTGCGAAGAAGAGCCGGGGCTCGGTAATGGCGGGCTCGGAAGATTGGCGGCCTGCTATCTCGACTCGCTGGCGACGTTGGGATATCCGGCCACCGGGTACGGTATCCGCTATGAGTTCGGCATTTTCGACCAGGAAATCAAGGACGGCTGGCAGGTTGAGCGGACCGACAAGTGGCTGCGGTTCGGCAATCCCTGGGAGATCGTTCATCCGGAGCTTTCCCAGGCGGTCAAGTATGGTGGGCATACGGAGACCTTTACCGACGAGGCGGGGCGTTCTCGCGTGCGCTGGGTGCCGGACCGGGTGGTGATGGGCGTTCCCCACGACATGCCGGTGCTCGGCTACGGCGTCGATACCTGCGCCTTGCTGCGGCTGTGGAGCGCCGAGGCGGCACAGACCTTCGATTTCGCGGACTTCAATCGCGGCGACTATTACGGCGCGGTGGAAGAAAAGGTGGTCTCGGAAAATATTTCCAAGGTTCTTTATCCGAACGACGAGGCGCTGGAGGGCAAGAGATTGCGCCTCGAGCAGCAGTATTTCTTGGCCTGCTGTTCGATCAAAGACATGATCCGCCTTTGCATGCGGCGCGGGCTGCCGATCGAACGTTTCGACCAAATGCACTGCGTGCAATTGAACGATACCCATCCGGCCATCGCGGTGGCCGAATTGATGCGGCAACTGGTAGACAGGCATGGGGTGGAATGGGAGCAGGCCTGGGACATCACGCGCAACAGCCTGGCCTACACCAACCATACCTTGCTGCCCGAAGCTCTGGAGAAGTGGCCGCTGCATCTGTTCGCCAGCGTGCTGCCCCGGCACCTCGAGATCATCTACGAAATCAACAAGCGTTTCCTGGATCAGGTGCGCCAAGCCTTTCCCGGTGAGGACGCAAGAGTGCGCAATCTTTCGATCATCGACGAAGGCGGCGAAAAATACGTCAGGATGGCGAATTTGGCCGTGATCGGCAGCCACGCTGTGAACGGTGTCGCTGAGTTGCATTCCGCGCTCGTCAAGACGCAGCTGTTCCCGGATTTTTATGCATTCGATCCGGCGCGGTTTCATCATGTGACCAACGGTGTGACCCCGCGCCGTTTCCTGTTGGTCAGCAATCCGGGGCTCGCCAGGCTGATTCACAGCCGCATCGGCGAGGGTTGGGTCCGTCGTTTGGACGAGCTGAAGCAGTTGGAAAGCCTCGTCGACGATGCCGGTTTCCGGCGGGATTGGCTTGCAGTGAAACAAACCAACAAGGAGCGTCTCGCGGCATTGATCGAAACACGCTGCGGGATCAGCGTCGATCCGGCGAGTCTGTTCGATGTCCAGGTCAAGAGGGTGCATGAGTACAAGCGGCAACACTTGAATATCCTGCACATCATCACGCTTTATCTGCGTCTGCGGCATGATCCGAAATTCACCATGGCCCCCCGGACGTTCATTTTTGGAGGCAAGGCGGCGCCGGGGTATTTCATGGCCAAGCTGATCATCAAGCTCGTGAATGCGGTCGCCGCGGCGGTGAATGGGGATCCGAGGGTGAAGGAGCAGCTCAAAGTGGTGTTCTTTCCGGACTACAACGTAAAAAATGCACAGCAGATTTATCCGGCCGCCGATCTGTCGGAGCAAATCTCGACGGCTGGCAAGGAAGCGTCCGGTACCGGCAACATGAAATTGGCGCTGAACGGCGCATTGACGATCGGGACGCTCGACGGCGCTAACATCGAGATTCGCGAGGAAGTCGGAGAGGAGAATTTTTTTGAGTTCGGCATGACCGCATCGCAGGTCGATCGTCTCCGCGAGATGGGATATTCCCCGGCCGACCACTATCGAGGCGATCCGGAACTGAAAGAGGTCATCGACCTGATCGATTGCGGCTTTTTCTCTCATGGCGATACCGAGTTGTTCCGGCCATTGACCTCGCACCTGCTGGGTCGTGATGACTACTTCGTGCTGGCCGACTATCGCGCCTATGTCGACTGTCAGCACGAAGTGGATCACGCCTACCGGGATCGGGATCACTGGGCACGCATGTCGATACTCAATGTAGCCCGTTGCGGGAAGTTTTCTTCCGATCGCGCGGTGGCCGAATATGCCCGTGACATCTGGCAAATTTCTCCGATCACCGTTTCGTTGGATGCAGAACCGGAGTCCAGACCGCGAGGCACAGCCGGCTGTATGGGAGACCCGAGAGCATGAACAACACATACCAGGTGGACTCCGTGACGCCGGTAGCGGAGCCTCGAACCGACGCAGAGGCCGCAGGAAGCACGAAGCCGCCCTATCCGATCGAGCCGGGCGAACCCCGGCCATTTTGGACCCGGCCCGTCGAGGGCGGAGTGAATTTCGTGCTTTTCAGCCGCCACGCCTCGTCCGTGGAACTGATGCTGTACGAGACGGCCGACAGTCTGGAGCCGCTGCAGACGGTAAAGCTGGACCCCGCGATGAATCGAAGCTTTTTCTTTTGGCATGTGTTGGTGCGCGAAATTCCGGTCGGCACCCATTACGCCTGGCGTGTCGATGGTCCCGATCATACCGCGGAGACCGGTTTTCGCTTCAACCCGCGGAAGGAACTGATCAGTCCCGGTGCGACCGCGGTGACCGACGTCCTCTGGTCGCGGGCGAAGGGGTCCAATCCTGACGACAGCAGCCGGCATTCAATCCGCGGCGTGATTGCGGACCAACGCTTCGACTGGGGAGGCGACAAACCAGTTGCCGGCTCCCTAGCCGGCGCAGTGATTTATGAAGTACACGTGGGGGGGTTCACCCGGCATCCGTCATCCGGTGTGCAGCATCCAGGGACCTTCCTGGGGTTCATCGAAAAGATCCCTTATCTGAAGGCGCTCGGCATCACGCATGTGGAACTGTTGCCCGTGATGGCGTTCGACGAACAGGACGTTCCACCCGGGGTGCAGCAGCGGGGATTGAAAAACTACTGGGGTTACAGCACGCACAGTTTTTTCAGCCCGCACCCACGCTACGGCATCGCGCCGGCGTTCGGAACCCACGTGGCTGAATTCAAAACACTGGTGAAAGCCTTGCATGCGGCGGGTATCGGGGTGATTCTCGACGTGGTGTTCAATCATACCGCTGAAGGTGGGGCCGCGGGTCCCACCATCAATTTCAAGGGGCTCGCAAACGAAAGTTTCTATCATCTCGACTCAACCGATCGCAGGCTGTATCGGGATTACACCGGATGTGGCAATACCGTCAATTGCAATCACCCATTGGTGACCGCTTTCATCCTGCGCTGCCTGGAGTATTGGGTGGAAGAGATGCACGTGGACGGCTTCCGTTTCGACCTCGCCAGTGTATTTACCCGGGGCGAAGACGGAGCACCGCTGGCCAACCCGCCGTTGCCATGGAATATCGCATTCTCACCCGCGTTAAGCGAAACCGCATTGATTGCGGAAGCCTGGGATGCGGCCGGGCTCTATCATGTGGGCTCGTTTCCGGGGATGCGGTGGGCGGAATGGAACGGCCGATTCCGCGACGTGATCCGACGTTTCCTCCGTGGCGATCCGGGCGTGATTGGAGAGGTCGCCACGTGCGTCGCAGGCAGTAGCGACTTGTACGCGGACGATAATCGTCTCCCCTTCAATGGGATTAACTTCGTCACCTGTCACGACGGATTCACTCTGCATGATCTCGTCAGCTACAACGAGAAGCGAAATGGAGCGAATGGGGAGGACAACCGGGACGGCTGCAGCAACAATCTGAGCTGGAACTGCGGCGTCGAAGGCGAGACGGACGATGCCGACATTCTTTCACGGCGGCGGCGCCAGGCGAAAAACGCGATGAGTGTGTTGCTGTTAAGCGTCGGCGTGCCGATGCTGTTGTCAGGCGACGAAGTGCTGCGGACTCAGCGGGGCAACAACAACGCATGGTGTCAGGACAACGAGCTGTCCTGGTTCGATTGGACGCGCATCGAACAAGAGCGGGACATGCTGCGGTTTGTGAGCGAACTGATCGCATTGCGGCGGCGTCATCCCAGCCTGAATCGCAAGGCCTTCTTGACCGGAGGTATCGTATCGGGGCGGAATCTGCCGGATATCACCTGGCATGGAACGGAGCTGCTTGCGCCGTCCTGGCGTGATCCCAAGGCTCTTTTTCTGGCCTACACACTCGCCGGACTGGATGACAGTGAGGAAGACCTGCATGTGCTGCTGAACATGTCCGACGAAGCCGTTCAGGCGGACTTGCCGCTGATCTCGGGAAGGGTGTGGTACCTGGCGGTGGATACTTCGCGGGCTGCGCCACATGATGTGATCGAACGGTCGCATCAGCATATCCATGACGTAAACACGCATCGCGTTGAACCAAGGAGCGTCGTGGTTTTTGAAGCCAGAGCGAGGTGAGGTAGATCTCTGTGCGTGTCGCCCCCGGGGTAGGTTACAGCATCGCCAGCCGCGGACGACGACAGGCCTTGGCCCTCCAAGTCCGCCTGCCTCGGTTGCGTCTCTTGCAAGCGCGCGTCGAATAGAACCGGTGATCCGCGTTGCGATGTTCGAAGCGCCCAAGGCAGGGGTGGATAGAAACCGTCTCGGGCTCGGCGATGCGCGGACCCTGAGGGTGGG
>JALORT010000453.1 GCA_025458755.1 Methylotetracoccus sp. | reverse complement strand
GTGCAGGGGACGCCGACGTTCATCGTGCTCTATAACGGCGAGGGTCGCATCATCCCCGGCGCATTGCCGGCCGATCAGTTCACCACTGCGCTCCAGGAAATCGTCGACCTGGCGCAGTAGCACGGATTTCCCAACGCGGGCGCGGGTCAGAACGGCTCCGTCTGCTTGCCCCGCTTGCTCTGTTCCCGTGCCTTGATGCGCGATTTCGCCGTAGCCGTGCTGTGACGAAAGCGGTACGACTCGTTTCCTGTCTCGACGATGTGGCAATGGTGGGTCAGCCGGTCGAGCATCGCCGTGGTCATCTTGGCATCGTTGAAGATGGTCGCCCACTCCCCGAAAGCCAAGTTGGTCGTGATCATCACGCTGGTGTGCTCGTAGAGCTTCGAGAGCAGATGGAACAGCAAGGCGCCACCGGACGGGCTGAACGGCAGGTAGCCGAGTTCGTCGAGGATCACCAGATCCATGCGTAGCAGCGAGAAGGCCAGCCGCCCGGCCTTGCCGGCGGCCTTCTCCTGCTCGAGCAGATTGACCAAATCTACCGGCGAGTAGAAACGCACCCGCTTGCCGTGATCGACGATACCGGAGACACCGAGCGCGGTCGCCAGATGCGTCTTGCCTGTCCCGGTGCCGCCGATGAACACCACGTTGTGCGCCTGTTCTGTAAAGGCCAGCGTCGCCAACTCGTCGATCAGACCCCGATCCACTCTGGACTGCGTGAAGTCGAAGCCGGCCAGATCGCGGTGCACCGGAAACTTGGCCGAGTGCAATTGGTAGCGGACCGACCGCACATGCCGATCCGCGTGTTCGGCCTGGAGCAGATGCTCGATCAGCCAGCGCGAGGTCTGGACACCCACCCCGTTGCCATCGGCAGCCACGTCCTCCCACGCGCCGGCCATGCCATACAAACGCAGTTCCTTGAGTTCGGCAGCAACGTCACGCATGGCTCACCTCCTCACGCAAACGGTCATAGCGATGGGTATCGGCGACGGGCGTCTCGCTGACCGTCAGCGCCGACTCGACTTGTGCGGGTGGTGGCGTCGCCTGTAGCCGGTTGAGTACGTTCTCGATATGCTCGGCGCTCGGATTGCCCGATTCCAGTACCAGTTCCACGGCAACCAGAACGCCCTCCAGGCCATGTTCGGGCACGGCGGCCAACACCTTGGCCATCATTCGGTCACCCCCTTCGCGCTTGAGCAACACCCCGCGCAGTTTCTGCATCGGCACCGGCATGTCGGCAAACGGGGCGCCGTTCCTCAAGGCCCCCGGCTTTCTCTCGATGAGCGGAATGTAATGCTGCCAGTCGTAGCGGGTTTCGGTGCGGCCGAAACTGCGCTGGTGACTGGCCACCACGGCATCGTGGGCGACCAGGTCAATCCGCTCCGGATAGACACGAATGCCGACCATCTGGCCAACCAGTTCGCAGGGGGCCGAGTAGCGGTTTCGGTCAAAGGTGACCAGACAGGTGCTCGACACCTTGCCCAGCGTCTCCACATAGCCGTCGAAGGGTACGATCATCGGCATCAGGTGGGGCTGCTCCTGTTCGAGCATCTCGGCCAGGGGCAGGTCGTACTCGGGGTGGCGCAGCTCCTGCCAGAGTGCCCGACAGCGGGCCAGAAGCCACAGGTTTAGTTCGGTGAAGGAACCAAACCTGACATCACCGGCATCCTGCCAGATGCGCCGCCGGCTGTCCTGAACGTTCTTCTCGACGATCCCTTTCTCCCAGCCGCTGGCGACGTTGCAGAAGTCAGGATCGAACAGGTAGTGCGAGGCCATCGCCGCAAAGCGCGTATTGACGACCCGCGCCTTGCCTTTCTTGACCTTGTCGACCGCCGTCTTCATGTTGTCGTAGATGCCCCGACGCGGTATACCGCCCAAGGCGGCAAACGCGCGGGCATGGGCGTCAAACAGCATTTCATGGCTTTGCGTCGGGTACGCCTGAACGACAAATGCCTTGCTGTAGCAAAGCTTCAGGTGAGCAACAATGAGCTTGCGCCAAACGCCGCCGATCACCAGGTGTTCTTCGCTCCAGTCAAACTGATGGGCTTCACCCGGCGCAAACTGAAGCGGCACGAAGGCTTTGGTGACTGCCGTTCCGCCACTGCCGCGCCAGTTCCGGATGAATTCGGTGACGCGGCTGTAGTTACCATCAAACCCCAGTACCTTCAACTCGGCATGGAGTTTCAAGGCCGTGCGCCTGTCCCTCACCGGTCGCCGCGCATCCGTTTCCAGCATCTTGATCAATCGCTCGGCGTAGGGCGCAATCTTGGTATCCCCAGCCGTGCGCCGGTATTTCGGCTCAATCCCTTCCGGCGACTTCAGCCACTTCCGGATCGTCTTCCGCGTCAGACCTGTCCGCCGCTCAATCTCCGACAGATTCAGCCCGTCACGGTAATGCAGCCTCCTGACTTTTCCCAGTAGATTCATGGTGATCATCTCCTCGATTTCCCCGCTCCAAAACGGAACGGAAGAGGTTAATCACCCTGGGTAATTTTCAGCGCGCAGACTCCTCGAAATCCGGGTACTTTTCAGTGCGCGTCAACAAGCCATGAAGCCCATCGATTGATCAAAGATCTTCGAGAGAAGATATACCATCTCGACACGATGATCGGCCAATTTCAGGGCAAACCTAGCCATCGCATATCTTCTCGCAAAGATAGATGATCAATGAGTGATTATCTTCAGTAGATCATCGCTCACCGCCCCAACCGAAACAGCGGATAAACCTTGTTCCAAGTGCCAGCGCGACAATGCCGCAAGGCGATGCTTGAGGGTGTT
>JALORT010000062.1 GCA_025458755.1 Methylotetracoccus sp. | reverse complement strand
CGCGTTCGACCGTCGGCACCATCACCGAGATCTACGATTACCTGCGCCTGTTATTCGCTCGCGCCGGTATCCCGCGCTGTCCCGAGCATGGTGTGTCGCTCCAGGCACAGACCATCAGTCAGATGGTCGATCACTTATTGAGTCAGCCCGAGGACAGCCGCTGGATGCTGCTGGCGCCGGTCGTGAGCCAACGGAAAGGTGAGCATTTGCAGGTGCTGGATGATCTGCGCGCCCGCGGTTTCGTGCGTGCCCGAATCGACGGCGAGGTGTTCGAACTGGACGAACCACCCAAGCTGGATCTGCGGCGCCAACATACGATCGAGGTGATCGTCGACCGCTTCAAGGTGCGCGAAGGTCTGAGCCAGCGTCTCGCGGAATCGTTCGAGACGGCGCTGCAGCTGGCGGACGGCATGGCGCTGGCGGTTCAGATGGAGGAACCGGGGAAGGAAGTGGTGTATTCCGATAAGTATGCCTGCCCCCACTGCGGCTACTCGCTCAGCGAACTGGAGCCGCGGATTTTTTCCTTCAATAATCCCCGGGGTGCTTGCCCGAATTGCGACGGTTTGGGCGTGATGCAGTTCTTCGACCCCGAACGCGTCGTCCACAGCGCCCAGCTGAGTCTGGCGGGCGGTGCTGTGCGCGGCTGGGATCGGCGCAATGCGTACTACTTTCAGATGATCGTGTCGCTGGCGGAGCACTACGGCTTCGATCCGGAGCAAGCCTTCGAGGCGCTGCCCGAGCGGGCGAAACAAATCGTGTTGTACGGTAGCGGCACGGAATCGATAGCGTTTAGGGTGCCCAGCGCCCGCGGCGACGGCATGATCCACCGACACCCGTTCGAGGGGATCATTCCGAATATGGAGCGGCGCTACCGGGAGACCGACTCGCTGCTGGTGCGCGAGGAACTCGCGAAGTATTTGTCCAACAAGCCTTGTCCGGAGTGCGCCGGGACGCGGCTCAACCGCTCCGCCCGACATGTGTTCGTCGCCGACCGGAGTTTGCCGGAGCTGACCCGTCTGTCGATTCGTCGTAGCGAAGCCTTCTTCGAGGACTTGGCGCTGCCTGGACAACGCGGCGATATCGCCGCAAAAATCGTCAAGGAAATCCGTGCGCGGCTGCAATTCCTGGTGAACGTGGGACTTGACTATCTCACGCTGGACCGGAGCGCCGATACGCTGTCGGGCGGCGAGGCGCAGCGCATCCGTTTGGCCAGCCAGATCGGTGCCGGACTGGTCGGCGTGATGTATGTGCTGGACGAGCCCTCCATTGGCCTGCACCAACGGGACAACGAACGTCTGTTGGAGACGTTGACGCGGCTCCGGGACTTGGGCAATACCGTCATCGTGGTGGAACATGACGAGGAGGCGATCAAGCTGGCCGATCATGTCGTCGACATTGGACCCGGCGCCGGTGTCCACGGCGGAAGGGTCGTGGCGCAGGGCAGCCCGGACGACATCATGCGCCATCCGGAATCGCTGACAGGCAGGTACCTTTCGGGACGGTTCGGTATTCCGGTGCCGCCGCAGCGAGTGCAGCAGCAAGACCATCGGGTCCTGCGTATTCGCAACGCCCGGGCGAACAATCTGAAGGGGATCGACGTCGAACTGCCGGTCGGCCTGCTGGTGTGTGTGACCGGCGTCTCGGGGTCCGGCAAGTCGACGCTGATCAACGATACACTGTACCGCTGGGTGGCGCGCGAGTTAAATCATGCTTCGGCGGATCCCGCCGCCTGCGACGGCATCGACGGACTGGAACTGTTCGATAAAGTGGTCGACATCGATCAAAGCCCCATCGGGCGTACGCCGCGCTCGAATCCGGCGACCTACACCGGGTTGTTCACGCCGATTCGAGAGTTGTTCGCCGGCACACCCGAAGCGCGGGCCCGCGGCTATAGCCCGGGGCGATTCAGCTTCAACGTGAAAGGTGGACGCTGCGAGGCGTGTGCTGGCGATGGTGTTATCAAAGTCGAGATGCATTTTTTGCCGGACGTCTATGTGCATTGCGACATCTGCAAGGGGAAACGCTACAACCGCGAGACGCTCGATATCCGTTACAAGGGCAAGACCATTCACGAAGTACTGGCGATGACGGTGGAGGAGGCGGCATCCTTTTTCTCCGCCATCCCCGTCGTGGCGCGGAAACTGCAGACATTGCTGGATGTCGGTCTGAGTTATGTGACCTTGGGGCAGAATGCCGTCACCTTATCCGGCGGCGAAGCGCAGAGGGTGAAGCTGGGCCGCGAATTGTCCAAGCGTGACACCGGCAAGACGCTTTATATTCTCGACGAGCCGACCACCGGACTGCATTTCCACGACATCCAGCAGTTGTTGAATGTGCTGCACCAACTTAGGGATCACGGCAATACCGTGGTGGTTATCGAACACAACCTGGATGTGATCAAGACCGCCGATTGGGTGATCGATCTGGGACCGGAGGGAGGAGAGGGCGGTGGTCAACTGGTCGCTGCCGGTCCCCCCGAGTCGATCGCCGCCGATCCGAGTTCTCACACCGGCCGGTTCCTGAGACCCGTGCTGCAGCGGGGTCGAACGATGCCGTCGGCAGCCAAGGTCCTCGGACCGCAAGAGTCGGCGCATGCCCATTAACCGTGAACCCGAGTTCCGCCCGGCGTGGTGGCTGCGCGGTCCGCACCTGCAGACCGTGTGGGCAGCGCGGTCGCGGCGCCCGCCTTCGGCGCCGCGGCGCCGCGAGCGTCTGGCGACGCCGGACGATGATTTCCTGGATTTGGATTGGTGCGGCGAAGGAACGGCTCCGCTGGTGCTGCTCGTGCACGGACTCACCGGTTCTTCACGTTCACCGTACATCTTGGGCATGGAAGAAGCGCTGCGCCGCAAGGGCTTTCGCACCGTAGCCCTCAACTTCCGCGGGTGCAGCGGGCCGATGAACAACACTTCGCGCTGCTACCACTCCGGAGAGACCGGAGACATCGGTTTCGTTTACCGGCATCTCCAGGCGTGCGAGCCGGGTGTGCCGATCGGTGTGGTGGGTTTCTCGCTGGGCGGCAACGTGATCTTGAAATGGCTTGGCGAGATGGGCTGGAGTGCGGATCTCTTCGCGGCTGCGGCCGTCTCGGTTCCGATGTTGCTGCATGTCTGCGCGACGCGGATGGACCAGGGTTTTTCCCGCGTCTACCGGGATCGCCTGTTGCGGGAACTTAAGGAGTATATCGCTCGGAAGCGGAACCATCTGCACAATATCGGCCGTGTCGCGGAAGCACGGCGCGTAGAGGACCTGGGGGATCTGTCGATGATCCGGTCGTTCTGGGACTATGATCATCGCGTTGTCGCCGGGCTCTACGATTTTGATGATGCCGACGATTACTACCGCCGATCGAGTTCACGCCAGTTCCTGCGCTCGATCCGGGTACCGACACTGATCGTGCAGGCCGAGGATGATCCGTTCATGACGGAAGGGGTGATACCGGTGCCGGATGAATTGTCGGAGTCGGTGCATCTCGATGTCGCGCCGGCCGGCGGACATGTGGGTTTCATTGCGGGAATGTGGCCCGGCCAGCCTCGCTTTTGGTTGGAAGAGCGCATTCCCGACTTCATGGAAGAGCGTCTTCGAGCAGGGCAGCAGGCCTTAATCTAAATAGAGTGGAGAGAGCATGAATGACCCTTGGCGATCAGGCAAGACAGCGAATTCGCGTAGCGGGAAGCGAGACTACGATGATCAATTGAGTCTCGCGGACATCGGCCGCAGTCTTTGGAATCCGCTGGTCCGGATGATTGTTGCGAAATTCCAGAAATTCTACTTCCGTGCTGTAGAGTCCGTCGGTCATCACAAACGGGACATCTTGATCGCGCGGGTCGAGAATGCTCGCGACAGCCTGGAAGAAGCCAAGGACCAGTTTCAGACGGCGCTGGAAAAATTCAGCGCGCTCACGCAGTTCAATGGCGGCGAGCTGGAGGAACTGTATCGCCAGCTCAAAATCGAGTTCGACTACAGCACCGCGAAGGCCTTGGCGGTGAAGGATCGCATCGATGCGGTGCAGGATGTGGGTGAAGCCCTGTTCGCGGAATGGGAAGGCGAACTCGAGCAGTACACCAGCCGCAATCTGAAGAACAGCAGCCGGCAGAAACTGAAGCAGACGCAGCAGCACTATGGGCAGTTGATTACAGCGATGCGGCGAGCGGAAGCGAAGATTGAACCGGTGCTGAACGTTTTCCAAGATCAGGTGCTCTACCTGAAGCATAATCTCAACGCCAAAGCGATCATTTCGCTGGAAGAAGAACTGATCGGCATGACGACCAGCGTTGCCGGCCTGATTGGCGCGATGGAGCGCTCGATCGGACGGGCCAACGACTTCGTGCGGACACTGAACGGGCCGGCCCGGCAGGCGCTTACCGCCGACCCATGAGCGCGTCACCGGTCGATGCATCTTGCACCGCGCTGCTGAGACCCCCGCTGTATCAAGCTGTCCAGGCTCCGGTTCCGCGCGCCGTGCCCACTGGCACGCGCAGCCCGTGCCCCCGTCGTGTCGGCTGGAACCGGCCACGATGAATGGAGGACGGTGGATGCGCCGCAGACGCGGCGCGGCGGGCCGATGTCTGCTTTCCTGATGGCGGAACCTTGATTCAGCGGCAGTCGCCGTCTTTCGGCGGCGACTCGGCGGCTGACATCTCCAGCGCCCGCGCGAACCATCGGATCAGGTTCAGCGCCGTTTCGTCCGGCGCGGCGCCATAAGCCACGATGCCGTCTTCATGCCCCCCCATCGCAAGCAGCGCATTACGGGTTCCGCGTCTCACCAGCGCGCCGACGGCGTTGGCCATGGCGGGCGTTCCGTAAGTGATGCGTGCGTCGACGACGGGCAACCCCAGAGCCTCGGCGCACCGCCAGATCTCCGGGCTGTGGACATGAATCACGCACTGGACCCAAGGAGCGGCCCGGTATACTGCCGCGTGAGTCAGGCTTTCGGAGGACGGAGGGACCGGACCTTCCGCGGTCAGCGAGTTCGAACTGAGGTCGTAATCCAGGACACGGCAGTAATGCCATGCCGTCAGTCGTTCCAGCGCGCCGGTTTGGGTGCCGCTGACCACGAACAGCGATGTGGAGGCTCGCAGCGCCGCCGCGGGAGTGCGCAGGCTGACATTGCCGAAGCCGACGCCGCCGTAGCGCCGCGCATCCTGGGAGATCAGGTCCAGGCGGCGCAGCACCGTGCGCCAGACATTCAACGGTGCGATCAGCCGCGCCTCCACCGGCGGCGCTTGGCGGAAATCGAGATAAAACTTGGTGACGCCTTCTGTTTCTGCACCGCTCATCGTGACGACCTCGGACAGTAAAGGCGGCGCGGCGAGTTGACCGCTGTTCGTCTTGCCGCCAAACCAAGAAGTTCCTGCGCGATAAAAGGGAACGCTTTCGGATCGTTCAGAAACCCTTCCGGCCTTCTTCCCCACCTCCGACCCCCGACGTTGCCAGGCCGAAGCCGGCTGGCAAAGAAGCGACTTCAGTCAAAGGCGAGCCTGGAAATGTCGACGGACAATCGCCGCAAGGCGGACCGGGTTTAGGGAAAGCGGTCGCTATTATCGCGGATCGGGGCCGCTCCAGCGCACGGCGTTCAGGTCGTTCGTCAAGCACGTCGGCCTGATCGAGAACCGCATCGTCATCCACGGATGCGCAGACCTGAGACCGGCAAGACATCGCAGGCGTCGCGGGGCGGTACGACAGCTGACGCCCACGATATGGCACAATAGCGGCGCGTTGACGAAGCGCCATCGAATGGCACGAGCAGATTCCCTGGGTTCGTATCCGTACGATAGGTGCGAATCTGTCATCTTTTTTCGCCGGTGCGGATACTCCGAAGTGGCGAGTTGTTCAAGCAGCGAGTGGCACCGCGAGGCCGGCGGCGACATGTTCCCGAAACCACGCCCGAAAGGGGAGCAACTAAGCCTCGGGCGAAGACTCTCTTGTGACGCGTCATCACGTCCATGAATCCCGCGATTGCCCCAATCCTGCTCGCCTCGCTGTCGCCGCGCCGTCGGGAACTGTTGACCCAGCTCGGCGTTTCTTTTGAAGCCGTCCCGGTTTTCGTCGATGAGACCCCGATGCCCGGGGAGCCGGCGGAAGCCTATGTGCAGCGTGTGGCTTCGGCCAAGTCAACGGCCGGACTGGAGGCCAGCGGAGGCCTGCGACCCGTGCTCGCCGCCGATACCGAGGTCGTTCTCGACGGCAAGGTCTTGGGCAAGCCACGGGACCTGGACCATGCCATCTCACTGCTGATGCGTCTTTCCGGGAGAACGCACCGCGTGCTGAGTGCCGTCTCGCTGCGACAGGGTTCGAACCACTGGACGGCCTCGAGCGAAAGCCGCGTTTCCTTACGAACTTTAGACCGGCGGGAGATCGCAGCCTATTGGTTCACCGGAGAACCGCACGACAAGGCCGGTGGGTATGCGATCCAAGGCCGCGGTGCGCTGTTCATCAGTCACCTCGAGGGCAGCTATTCCGGAGTGATGGGCTTGCCGCTCTTCGAAACTGCGCAGGTGCTGACCCACGTGGGCATCGATGCGATCACGCTGCTGCAATCCGGACGGACCACCGCCGATGAGTGATGACATTCTGATCAATGTAACCCCTCCGGAAACGCGGGTCGCCATCGTCGAAAACGGTGTCCTGCAGGAGGTGTTGATCGAACGTAGGCGCAAACGGGGACTGGTCGGTAACGTCTATAAGGGCAAAGTGTGCCGCGTTCTGCCCGGGATGCAGGCGGTGTTCGTCGATATCGGGCTGGAACGGGCGGCGTTCCTGCACATCGCCGATTTGAGCGCCGCGGAGCGTGACAAGGCGCCCGGGGATGAAATCGAGCAGATTCTGTACGAGTCCCAGGAAATCGTCGTTCAGGTCGTAAAGGACCCTCTCGGGACCAAGGGCGCCCGGCTGACCACGGACATTTCGATCCCGTCCGTCTATCAGGTCT
The DNA here is from genome assembly GCA_025458755.1 of Methylotetracoccus sp. Lineage (GTDB taxonomy): Bacteria > Pseudomonadota > Gammaproteobacteria > Methylococcales > Methylococcaceae > Methylotetracoccus. Next base: position 1,639 of record JALORT010000062.1, on the reverse strand, counting down.
ACATGCCGAACGCGAAGTCCTGCGGCGTGTCCCAGCGTATCGAGTGTGAACGGGAACGCGGCCGTTTGCGTGCCTGTCTCGAAACCTTCCAGAAGGAGCACGGCGCCACCGGGGCTTTCATCGCCCGTACCGCGGCCGAGGGGATCGACGAAGCGGCGCTCCGCGCCGACATGCTGTTCCTGCTGAAGCTCTGGAACTCCATCGCACAACGCGGCCGCACCGCGAAGTACAAGACCTTGCTGCACGAAGACTTGCCGCTGGGGATGCGGGTGCTGCGCGATCTCCACCGCTCCAAAGCGGAAAAAATCCGTGTCGATTCCAGGGAAAGCTACAACCGGATGATCAAGTTCGCGCGGGAATTCGTTCCGGAGATTGCTCCGATGATCGAGCATTATTCGGGTGAAAGGCCCCTGTTCGATTTGTACGGTGTCGAGGATGAAATTCAAAAGGCGCTGGAGCGCCGCGTGCTGCTGAAATCGGGCGGTTATCTGATCTTCGATCAAACCGAAGCGATGACGACGGTGGACGTCAATACCGGCGCGTTCGTCGGCGGGCGCAACCTCGAGGAGACCATTTTCAAGACCAACCTGGAAGCGGCCCAGGCCATCGCCCGACAGTTGCGGCTCCGGAACCTCGGGGGCATCATCATCATCGATTTCATCGATATGCAGGATGAGGATCACAAACAGCAGGTGTTGCAGGCCTTGGAAAAGAGCCTGGAGAAGGACCATGCCAAGAACACGCTGAGCGAGGTGTCCAGTCTGGGCCTGGTCGAAATGACCCGGAAGCGGACCCGGGAAAGTCTCGAGCATACCCTGTGTGAACCATGTCCCGCATGCGGCGGGCGGGGGGTATTGAAAACCGCCGAAACGGTCTGCCTCGAAATCTTCCGCGAAATCATTCGCGAGGTCCGACAGTACAACGTGCAGGAACTGTTGGTACTGGCGTCAAATGAAGTGGTCGAGCGTCTGCTGGACGAGGAAGCGGACATGCTGTCGGAGCTGCAGTCGTTCCTCGGCGTACAAATCAAGTTTCGCGCCGAAGCTCAGTACACGCAGGAACAGTACGATATCGTTCTGCTCTAGTCGGCGACGCGCTGCTTCCCCCCGGAGCTCCGCACACATGAGTATCAAAGTAACGCACCGTCAAGGGAAAGGTCGGCTGGGGCCAAGGCGTTCGGCATAGGTGTTGCGCAGCTGACTAATTTATACGGTCAATCAATGGGTTGTGGTTAAGGATGGCCCGAAGGATATTGTTCGGGAAGTTTTCCCATTTATGTCCATGATTTGCCGAATGAAGTCTGAAAGCCCGACAATACCTTTGTCGGACGGCTTTGTGGATACCCCACTTCGTCTTATTGCCGAGGTGATGCCTTTTGCCCAGCATAACCTGGATCAACCCATTCCATGCGCCAATACGAGCGCACACGTCCATTGCATGGATAACATCGCGCAAGTGAGAAGGCTGGCATGGCGTGAACTTGCGGAATATCGAAGGAGGAAATGCATAGATGTCGGTGTGAGCCAGTGGAGGTGCGGCCGTTACGCCCCATCGGTTCGCCCCTATTTTCCGTTTGTACCGGCCGCCGACTTTGTTCTACATGGCGAAATACGATAGATAAATCTTGCTCGATTTTCTG
>JALORT010000061.1 GCA_025458755.1 Methylotetracoccus sp. | reverse complement strand
CGGCGCACGGCGCTGCCGCCTTGAGTGTGAGACTAAAGCGGACCCCTTTCGAATTCTTCAGTGCGAACACCCGGCGGGTTTCAGCGCGGCGGATTTCACCAGCGAGTCCGGGGCCGCCGCCGTCATCCGTGGTATTTCTCGATGGCTTTGAATTTCTCCAGCGCTTCCCGCACCTTCTGTGAACCGGCGTCATCCAGGTCGGCCGTCTTGTAGACCTTGTCGAGCAGCCCCTCCGCCACCAACGCCTCTTTGACCCACTTCTTGGCAAATCGGTAGTTGGTTGGTGCGGGACCGGTCTCGCCGGATACCGGGTCTTTGAGCTGCAAACCCCTCACTTCGTCCGGCGCCGCTTCGGACTTTTTCGGCTCGGACTGAACCTTCTTCATCTGCGGTTCCGGCTTCAAGGCTGCTGTACTCGTCGGCTGCGGCTTCGCCGCCGCTGCAACCGCTGGCTCCGACACCGCGGGCTTCGCCGTCACCGCGGCTGGCGGCGGGGTTTTGACCTGCGACTCACTACTCGACTGGGAAGAAACCGTCTTGAAGACTTCGTACAACACGTAACCCACGAAAACGACGGTCAGTCCTGCTACCACCTGCAACATGATCGAACTCCTCCTACGCGCCTGTTGTTGTATTTCTCTGTAACGTCATGCAAAAGCGTTCGCCACGCCGGCGACGTTTTCTGCACTCACACCATAGGGCGAAATGCCGAAAACCGCAACATTCACCTGAGGGTCCGGGCACGCGGCTGCGCGATGGAGGGCAACGGCGGCTCAGACCGAACCGGACACCTGATGACGAAACGGATTACGTCCGAACTGCAGCGTATGGAGGTCCGCGTAAGCGCCTCCGGCGTCCAGAAGGTTCCGATGGGTGCCTTTCTCGACGACCATGCCGTCACGCAACACGAAAATCTCGTCCGCATTCTGAATCGTCGAAAGACGGTGTGCGATCACCAGCGTGGTGCGGTTCTTCATCAACACTTCGAGCGCCGCCTGCACATGCCGTTCGGATTCGGCATCCAGCGCCGAGGTCGCCTCGTCCAGAATCAGAATCGGCGCATCTTTCAGCAGGGCGCGCGCAATCGCCAGGCGCTGCCGCTGTCCGCCGGACAGCACGATCCCGTGCTGTCCGACCATCGTCTCGAACCCTTGCGGCATCGCCTCGATGAAGTCGAGCGCATGTGCGGCCCGGGCCACCTCGCGAATCTCCTCGGCCGCGACCTCGCCGCGCCTGCCGTAAGCAATGTTGCTGGCGACCGTATCGTTGAACAGCGTAACTTCCTGGCCTACATAGGCGATGTGTTGGCGGAGGTTCTCCAGGCTCAGTTCTCGGATGTCATGACCGTCGATGGTAATCTTACCGGCAGTCGGCTCGTAGAGTCGTGGGAGCAAACGGACCAGCGAGGTTTTTCCGCTGCCGGATTGCCCTACCAGCGCGATGGTCTTTCCGGCCTCGATGCTCAGATCGATATCGAACAAGGCCTTGGGTTGATCCGGATGGTAACCGAGACTGACCCCGCGGTAATCGATACGACCCCGGACACGCGGCAGCTTCAAGTTACCGGTATCCTTTTCGCGCTCCGAATCGAGCATTTGAAAGATGCTGTCCCCCGCGGCGATGCCTTTCTGGATCGTGCTCATCACGCCGATCAGCCGTTTGATCGGGCTCAGCATCATCGCCATCGCCGCCACGAAGGTAATCAGACTGCCGGGAGTGATCGTGCTGCGCACCGACTCCAGAGAGACCACGTACAGGATCGCGGCGAAGCCGCCGATGTAAATGAACTGAATCACCGCGCTGCTGAGCGAATCGGTCGCGATCAGCCGGAGGTGCCGGCGCATGTTGTTTTCATTTTCCCGCGCGAATTTGGTCCGCTCGTACTCGTCCCCGTTGAACACCTTGACGATGCGATGGGCGTCGATCACTTCCTGCGCTACATGGCTGACATTGCCCATCGACTCCTGAATGCGCATGCTGATCTTACGAAAGCGCTTGCTGACCAGACGAATGCTGATCGCCAGTATCGAACCCACCACCATGAAGATCATCGACAGCAGCACGTTCTCCCAGATCATCAGTGCCAGCAGGCCGATGATCGTGAGCGAGTCTTTAAAAGCCGTCACGATGCCCATGGTCAGACCGTTCGAGACCTGCTCGGTGTTGTAGAGCAAACGGCTCAACAACTGACCGGAGGATGACTGGTCATAGTATTTGCAAGGGAGGTACAGCAGCTGGTCGAACAGATCGCGGCGCAGATTGGTAATGATGCGCCGGCTTACGTAGCCAGAGTAATAGTCGCCGGCGAAACCCGAGATACCGCGCGCCAGCGAAAGCCCGAGCAGCACCCAAGGCGCATTCCGCATCAGGGCCGGGTCCTTGTCGATGAACGTGCCGTCGATCAGCGGCTGGATCAGCTTGGCAAAGGCCGGCCCCAGCAACGCATAGACACCCATGCCCAGCACCGAAAGCGCGAACGCTCTCCAGTACGGGAGGCCGTAGCGCAGTAGCCGCCGGTAGATCTCGAGGCCGTTTCCGAGCCGCTCCGGCTCGCGCGCTTGCTTCATGGTGTTACAGTCCGGCAAAAGCGCGCATCATACCCGAAGGGCCCGCGCCGGAACCACGCCGCATTCATCCCGCCGCCGACCCGAGCAACTCCCGATAAACCTGAAGGTTCCCCTCCACCATCGCGTCGACCGAAAACTCGCGCTGCACCAGAGCCCGCCCCGCTTCGCCCAAGCGCCGCGCCAAGTCCGGGTCCCGCAGCAGACGGGCGATCGCCGCACCCAGCGCCGAGGAGTCGCCCGGAGGAACCAGCAGCCCGTTCACACCATCCCGCACCGCCTCCGGGATGCCTCCGGCGCGGCAGGCCACGATCGGCACTCCGGCGCTGGACGCCTGCAGCAGCGACACGCCCAAGCCTTCGCGAAAAGCCGGGTGGACCAGCAGGTCGAGGCAGCCCAGTATCTTCGGGAGGTCGGTGCGGAATCCGGCCAGCTGAACCTGTTCGCTCAGGCCGAGCAAAGCGATCGACGCCCGTAGTTCCCCTTCCAACGGTCCCTGCCCGAAGAAAATCAGCCTCAGATCCGGGAACTCCGCAAGCAGAGCGGGCATCGCCCCAAGCAGGGTCGCGTGGCCTTTCCGCGGGATCAGTTGGGCCACCACACCGAGCACCCGGCTCCGCGCCGGAAGACCAAACTCCGCGCCAAACCAAGCCTTGTCGCAGGACTGCTGAAACGGGCCTGGATCGACCGCGTCCCGGACACAACGCAGCTTCACCGACGGCAACCCCTCCGACAGCAGTACCTCGACGATCCCTTGAGAAATTGCGATCACGCGGTCATGCAGCCGGTATTTCGCTGCCACCATCCAGCGCGGCTCCGGGTTATCCTGCCGCCGCGAATGCACGATCGGTGCCCCGGCCCAGCGTGCACCCAACGCGCCCATCACATCGGCGCCGATGCGGCTGTGCAGATGCACCAGATCCGGCTGCGCACGGCGAACCAGGCGATAGATTCGGCCAATCAGCGGCACGTCCAGGTCACCGCGCATCGTCAGCGGACAGACTTCGGCGAAAGGCCGGGCGGCTCGGCTTAGTTCGCTGTCCGGCCGGCACGCCAACAGATTGGCGATGCCGCGCTGATGCAAGCCTTCCAGCAGATACAACACCTGCAGGCTGCCTCCGTAGAGATTACGTCCGCCCTCGACATGAAGGATTTTGATCGTCGTTCTCCTGATGTCGCCGACGCTCACCAGAAAGCAGTGCGTCGGCAGGATAAAGTGCGCCGAGCAGCATCGGGCACTCGAGTTTGTCTTTTCGACTGGACTTCGGATGACCGGATGGGCTGCGGTTCTCTGGTCTACCCGATGTCATGGTCGCCGATGATCAACCTCTGCCAGTCGCCTACGGCGGCGGCGGATGTTCCCGGGAGCCTACTCTCCGCCACCCGTGCTGGTTTGCGCCCGTCCCTGCGCAGCACCGGACGACGGCGCGGGGGCAGTCTCACTCACGCGCTGCTCGCCGCCTCCAACAGTTCCAGCGCCGCGGTCAATACGTTCTGAACGGTGTGCCGATCCATGCAGGTGAAGGCGCCGTTGCAGGTCGGACGCCGATGACATGGCGAACAGGCCAGCTTTTCATACAACACTCGGCCTGCGGGCGAGCCAGTCTCAAGGTATGGCACGGTCGAACCGAACAGCGCCAGCGTCGGCCGCTGCATGGCAATCCCGAGATGCGTCAGACCGGTATCGACGCCGATCAGCAGGCGGGCGCCGCGGATCACTGCCGCACAGTCGTCGAGCCGCGTCTTGCCGCAGAGATTGCCCACCGGAACACCGGAGGCCGCAGCCATCGCCTCCGCCCGCAGTCGGTCCGTCGGGCCGCCGAGCAGTACCGGCATCAGCCCGGTCGCGTTCCCGAGCAGGCGGCACAGGCTCGACCAGCGTTCATCGAACCAGTGTTTCTGCGGACGCGTCGTGAACGGACAGAACACCACATAACCGCGCTCGACCCCTTCCTCACGCAGCAGCGCCTCCGCCCGCTCCCCGGTCTCGAAGGACACGGCGACATCCATCGCGAATCGGGACGGCGCCGCGTGCAGGACCTGCATCATCCGGCGGTATTCCTTACCGAGCAGATCGCTGTGGATGTTGCGGTCGACGACTTCGGTCATCAGCCACTGCGCACCCTCCTTCGACCCGAACCCGACGCGCCGTTCCGCACCGGTCAGCCAGGCCCAGAGTGCGCTTTTCAACAGGCCTTGAAGGTCCAGCACCCAATCGAAACGCTGCCGCCGCAACTCCTGCCGGAAGCGGCGAAATTCCCGCCACAGCGTCAGCCACTTGTGCTGTTGATACAGCGTGCGCCAGCGCCTGCGCGGCCAGACCAGCACCCGGTTCAGTTGCGGGTTATGGCGCAGCAGATCTTCGTTGCCTTCTTCCGTCAGCCACACCAGAGTCGCGTCGGGGAACGCGGTCCGAAGACACGGAATCACGCCCGAAGCCATGATCACATCGCCGATCGCACTCAGGCGGATAATCAAGATGCGCTTGGATGGAACAACGGGTGGACTCATCGCGACACGGGCAGCTCGTGAACAGTCGGGCTCGACCGCATCGCGGCACGGTGAAGCGGCGACGCGGCCGAGCGACGATACCGGGCACGAGTCATCGAATCAAGTAAGTGAACAACGATAAGACCGACGACGATGCGCATTGAACTCGCCGAAACGCGGACCCGACAGCTCACAGCGATGACGCAGCCCGCGCAGCCGGCGGTTCCGAAGACATGAGCCCGAACGCACGCAGGTAACTGCGGGCACTATTCTCGACGGTAAATCGGCTGGCCGCCTGGCGTAACAGGTCAGGTGGCAGCGGATGTCGGAGCGCTTCCGCGATCGCCTCGGCCAAGGCCGCGGCATCGCCGACCGGCACCAGCGTGCCGTAGCGGCCGTCCTCGAGGATCTCCCGCGGCCCGTGCGGGCAGTCGGTGGCCACTGCCGGGATTCCCAATGCCAGCGCTTCCATCAACACATTGGGACCACCCTCCCGCAGTGAAGAAACGACGAAAACACGAGCCCGCGCCAGATACGGGTAGATATTGGAAACGAAGCCGGCGAGTTCCACGTCCTGTTCGACGCCCAGCTGCCGTGCCAGCGTCTCGAGCTTTGCCCGCTGCCGTCCGCGGCCCAGAATCATCAAGCGGCACGGCTGCCGCGCCCGCAGCTGCGCGAAAGCGCGGACCAAGGTCGGATAATCCTTCACCCGGCCCAACCGGCCGGCCGCCATGATCACTGGAACACCGTTCTGCTGCAACCAAACGTGGTCCACCGGTCCTGCGGCCAGTTGCGCCAGATCAGGCGCCACCGCCGGATTCGGCGCCACCGCGATGCGCTCCGGCGCGATCCCGAGAAAGGACGACAAGTCCCGCGCAACCCCGAGCGAATTGGCGATGATGCCGTCACAATGTTCAAAGAAACGGCGCAGCTTACGCTTGTGCAGCCAACGCTTGAGCCAGAAGCGGTTGGCATCCCGCGACTGCGCGGAAAGCGGCGTGCCGACGTTCAGAAAAAACCGTGTCGAGGCCGAGTCCAAGTGTGCCTTGGCTGCGAGTGCGATCGCGTCGTCGCGCTGCTGACCGGTCATCACGACAGCAGGACGGTGTCGTTGCAAATAGTCGATCAGTTCCGAGGTCAGTTGCGGATCGCTCCCTGGTTGGAACACGACCCGGCGCACACCCGGACGCAGTCGATCAAAAAAAACGCCCTCCTCGACGCAGGTGATCAACGCCACAGCACACCCGGCGTCCACTAAGCCGTTCGCGAGATAGACGAAGTTCCGTTCGACCCCGCCGTCGCTGTACGTGGGGATGAACAGGACGACGCCGCCGGACGGGCTGTGCGATTCAGCCGCCGCGTTCATCGTTGCGTGAATCGGCTGGCGCGGGCGCGGTGCCGTCGACACGGCCGCCGAATGCATAAGCAGCCAATAGCCCTGGCGTTTCGTCGCGCCGTTTGTTCAGCAGGCCTCCAGCCTCCGGCGATCTGGATCCGTTCCAGCGGGATGATACCGGGAAGGTCATCCTGCGGTTCCGGGCTCGTCGAAGAACTGCTGCAGCGCCAGTATCATGTAGGCATGATCCAGCACGCCGGCACTCTCGCGGACGCTGTGCATCGCCCACAGCGGGTTGCCGACGTCGACAGCGGTGACACCGAGCCGCGCCGCGGTCATCGGGCCGATCGTGCTGCCGCAGGCCAGATCGGTGCGGTGGGTGTATTTTTGATACGGCACGCCGGCGCGCTCGCACAGATGGACAAAGCGGGCTTCGCCGGTACTGTCGGTCGCGTAGCGCTGGTTGACGTTGATTTTGATCACCGGCCCGGCATTCACCTTGACCAGATGCTGCGGCTCATAGGCTTGGGGAAAGTTCGGCTGGTAGGCGTGCGCCATATCGGCGCTGACCAGGAAGCTCTGCGCCAGCGCCCGCTTGTAGCCTTCGCGGTCGACACCCGAGCCGAGCGCGATACGTTCCAACACATCGGCCAGCAAACTGCCGTCCGCCCCCTTGGCGCTCTCGCTGCCGATCTCCTCGTGATCGAAGAAGGCGCCGACGCAGGTGGCGGAAGTCTCGGATACTCTGGTCAGCGCCGTCAGCCCGGCGTGACAGGACGCCAGGTTGTCGAGCTGGCTGTCGGCGATGAATTCCCCTTCCGCGCCCCAGCAGGCGCCCGGCTGCGTGTCGTAAACGGCCAGCTCGAACCCGAGGATACTCTCGCTTTCGCAGTTTGCTTCCCTCGCCAGCAGCGACATCAATAACTTCTGCGGCGGCAGTTCCTCTCCGCCGGTACCCAGCAGCAGGGGGAGTTCGGTCTGTTTGTTGAATTTCAGGCCGTCCTCGTTGACCGCGCGATTCATATGGATTGCCAGGTTGGGCAGGCGGAGCAGCGGGCTCTGAAAGCGGACCAGGCGGCTTTCGAAGCCCCGGGTCGTCCGCACCGCCACGCGTCCGGCCAGGCTGAGGTCCCGATCGGCGAACGTCGCGAGGATCGGCCCGCCGTAGACTTCGACGCCCAGACGAATCACCCCTTCCGCGATATGCGCCGCCCGCGGTTTGACGCGCAGTCCCGGCGAATCGGTATGCGCACCGACGATACGAAAACCGGCGGAAACCAGCGGCTGTTGCCCGATCACCAGTGCGACCAGCGAGGAATCGCCCCTCAGCACGAAATGGCGCGCACCGGGCTGCAGCCGCCATGCCTCCGTTTCATGCAGCCGGCTGAAGCCATGCGACTCCAAGCGCCGCGCCATCTCGTCGGCCGCATGCCACGGGCTCGGGCTGGCGTCGATGAAGGCGAGCAGATCTAGGGCGCCAGCGCGCTGTTCTGGAGTGATGATCATGGGTTCTGTTGCCTCGCGAGCGCATCCCGGAAAGACGCCGTCACCGATGCACCGAAACACACCAGCAACACCTCGGTGATACTGACCGCGGTGGTCAAAAAATCCCGTATGGTGGCGGTGGCGAGCGCCGCGGCTTGCGCTACGGGAAACCCGTAAGCGCCACAGGAAATAGCCGGAAAGGCGATGGAAGTCAGTTGATGTTGTTCGGCCAGCCGCAGCGATTCCCGGTAGCAGGAAGCCAATAACTCCGCTTCCCGATGTCCGCCTCCGCGCCAAACCGGCCCCACCGTGTGAATCACATACCGTGCCGGCAGGTGATAGCCGCGGCTGATCTTTGCCTGCCCGGTCTCACAGCCGCCGAGCGTCCGGCATTCCTGCAATAGCGCGGGACCCGCCGCGCGGTGGATCGCCCCGTCCACCCCTCCGCCACCCAGCAGGCTGCGGTTGGCGGCGTTGACGATCGCATCGACCGCCAATTGCGTAATATCCGCTTCGATGACCCGCAGCGCAGGCACCGATTCAGCGGTGTCGCGACCCTTCATTCGACGCTCACCGCCTCGCCGCGATGCACCGTTCCCCCGCACAGCACCTTCGCATAGACGCCGATGCTGGGCAGTGGTTTACTGGCGAACGGCACCGACACCGTGTTCTTTATGACGCCCTGCTTGAAGATCCCCGGATCCAAC
>JALORT010000452.1 GCA_025458755.1 Methylotetracoccus sp. | reverse complement strand
ACAGACACCGTCGATTACCAGATATGGATCGGGGAGGGCACACAACCTTTGCCGCTTCGTGCCGTATTGACCTACAAGAGTGCAGAAGGACACCCGCAGTTCAGGGCCGATTTCGTCGACTGGAATTTGTCACCCGAAGTCCAGAACGCCCGGTTCGCATTCACCCCGCCTCAGGGCGCACGGAAGGTCGTCTTCCTCGCTCAACTCCCCGAAATCGCGCTGCCAGAAGCAGCGGCCCCCGCACCAGCCGGAGAACCGAAATGAACAGCAAGATTTCAGCCGTTGTTATCGCCCTGGCGGCGCTCGGTATGTTCTTGATGGGAAGCTTGAATGAAGCGATGGCCCGTGGCGGCGGCGGTGGTTTTTCCCGCAGCGGTCCCGCCGCGAGCGGCAGTTTTTCCTCCGGCGCGGCGGCGAGGAGTGCGGGAGGTTCTGCCGCATCCGCCTCGCGATCGGCCAGCCGGTCCCAGGCGGCTCAGACCGCTTCGACCAGCCGCTCGCAAGCTTATTCCACGGCTTCCAGCAATCGGGCGGCGACCCAGCAGAGCCGTCAATCGACGGTGTCGTCGAATCAGGCGCAGCGCCAGCAGTATTCGAATGAAAATGTCGAGACCCGCCAGCAGGGGGCCTCGACCCGAACGCAGGCCCGGCAGCAAACGGCGCAGTCCTCTCGGGGGGCTTACTATGGATCCGGCTACCGTCCGCCCGCGGGTTACCATCCGCCGGCAGGTTACTACCCGCCACCGGCGGCGCGCGCTGAGTATTACGACGAGCACACCTGGGACGATGGTGAAGTCGCTGCTGTGGGCGTCGGCGCGGCGGCGCTCGGCGCGGTCGGGGGCTACGCCGCCGGTAAAGCATCGGCGTCCTCGACGACGACCACTACCGCGGCGCCGCCTCCGTCGGCGTCCGGAGGACTGCCGTGTACACCCAACACGACGGTGGTCAAAGGCGTGACTTACTACCAGTGCGGATCAAGCTGGTACACGCAGGCTTACGGCAGCACCGGCGTCATGTACATTCCGGTACCTCCGCCCTCTGCTTATTGAACATGCCGGGTCCGACGCGGAGCAGTGCCGAGCCGAACCCCGCTGAAGCCTCAAACGGCTCGCCAGGAGTCCACCGGTGACTGATCAGGGGAAACCGATCGAATTTCCGCTCGGTGCGGAAGGCCCGTTCCATCGGCTGCAGGTCGCCCTGCGCCTTATCGCGGAGGACCGACCCCACCTGATGCGCCGGTTGATCGTGGCTCTGGCCGTCACCTGGCTGCCGTTGGCCTTGTTGTGGTGGTGGCAGGGAGTCAGCGTCAGCGGCAGCGGACGGGCGGCCTCCCTGTTCACGCATATCGTGACGTACGCGCGTTTTTTCGTCACGCTGCCGCTGTTGATCGCCGCCGAGAACGCCGTCCGGCCCTCTCTGGAGCATGCGTTCGCGCAGGCGATCACCGCCGGAATGGTGCCGCCGTCCCGGTACGAACAGTTTGTCGAGCTGCTGATGCGCGCTTTGCGGTCACGCGAGTCGAAGCTCGCCGAAGCCTTGGCGCTGGGGCTTGCCTTTCTCGCTTCCCAAATCGCTGTGTCGGTGGCGACGTCAGAACACCATGCCAGTTGGATTCATACGGGACCCGCTCTGACTTGGGCCGGCATGTGGTTTACCTACGTCAGTCTTCCTTTGTTGCAGTTCATGATGTTCCGCTGGCTGTACCGGTTGTCGATTTGGTGGCGGGTCATGTATGGCCTGTCTCGTCTCGATCTGAGTATCCAACCCGGCCACCCCGACCTGCGGGGGGGGCTGGCCTTCCTCGGGGATTCGGTCCAGGCGTTCGCGATCTTGGCGCTTGCCTTCGGCGCCGCCGCGGCTGGCTCGGTCGCCGACTATGTGCTCAGCGAAGGCGCATCCATCACCGAACTGAAAGGGTTCATAGCTGGCGCGGTGCTCTGCATTCTGCTGCTGTTCCTCGGGCCGCTGGCGTTCTTTTTCGGCCCCGCGTACCGGGCCAAGGATGAAGCGCTGCTGCGCTATGAGGGACTCGCCGAGCGTCACTGGCAAGCATTCGACAAGAAGTGGGTGGGCGCCGATGCCTCACCGCGCGGGCCGGGTCAAATCGCCGAGCCGGATTTTTCTGCGCTGGCCGATCTCGGGAGCCTGGTCAAGACCGTTCGGGAAATGAAGACCCTCCCGTTGACCAAGGAAGGCGTGCTGCCCCTGGTGGTGGCGATCATCATGCCGTTTCTTCCCGTATTGGCGATGGCCTTCCCGCTGCAGGAACTCTTGGCGGGCGTGTTCCATGTGTTCCTGGGCAGGGCGGAATGAGTCTGGCATTGGAAACGGCGAACCAGACGACACGGCAATTCACAGGGCGCTCAGGACCAGTCTTCCAGCGCAAGGCCGGGAACTCGCTGGAATTCGCGAGTGTTGTTGGTGACCAGGACAGCGCGCGCGGCAAGCGCATGCGCCGCAATCAGGAAATCCATCGGTCCGATGGGGGTGCCTTGAGCTTGAAGGCTTGCGCGCAGCGGGCCGTAAGGTCGTGCGGACTCCCTGTCGAAAGCCAGGACTTCGAATTCCAGCAGAAACCGTTCCAACCTGCTGGAATTGTCTCCCTGCCGCTTGCTCGCTGCGATACCGAATTCCAGTTCGGCCACGGTAATCGCGGAAATGGCCATTTGCTGACGTTGCAGGCCATCCATGTGGCGAACGATGTGCTCGAAGCCGACCTGCTGGTTCAGCAAGAAGATGCAAATATTGGTGTCCACCAGGTACAGGGTCATTCGAAAGCTCT
>JALORT010000451.1 GCA_025458755.1 Methylotetracoccus sp. | reverse complement strand
CACGGCACCGCGGCCAGCCGCGTCAAGCGCCTTTTGGTACCACTCCCGGGATGCCTCGGCCGCGGACTGCTGCCGGTCGGAAAAGGTAAAGACGGCTGAACGATACTGAGTCCCGATGTCGTTGCCTTGCCGCATCCCTTGCGTCGGATCATGCGACTCCCAAAAGGTGCACAACAAGGACTCAAAATCGATATGAGAAGGGAAAAAGACCACCAGGACAACCTCCGCGTGGCCGGTGCGGCCGGAGCAAACCTCCTCATAGGTCGGGTTCGGAGTAAAGCCGCCTGCATATCCCACCGCAGTGACATAAACCCCGGGCAAGCCCCAGAACGTGCGCTCGGCGCCCCAAAAACACCCCATTCCGAACAGCGTTTGCTCCGCTCCTTCGGGATAAGGCGCCGATAAAGCATGGCCGTTCACGAAATGGCGACCGGGGACTTCCAGCGGCGAACTGCGGCCGGGGAGCGCCTGGCTCGCATCCGGCAAACTCACGTTTTTAAAGAGATTCAACACGGCAAACCTCCTATCGAGCGCCATCGGGTGAAAATGCAGCACGTCGTTACGAACCGGATTCAGGCCGGTTTCGGAATTCGTATAATGCGCTCTCAACACCGACACAAACGGCATCGATCATGACGGGCGGGGATAGTTTTCAACGGTTCTTGTTCGAAGAAATCGGCATACGCGGGGAATGGGTCCGCCTCGATGACAGCTGGCATACGGTGCTGGGCCGCCATGATTACCCGGAACTGGTCAGGGCGCAACTGGGGCAAGCCATGGCGGCGGTCCTGCTGCTCTCGGCGACGATAAAATTCAAAGGATCGCTGATCATGCAGGCCCAAGGCGATGGACCTCTGTGCACCCTGGTCGCCCAAGCGACTGACCGAAAAACCGTCCGCGGTATCGCCCGCTGGCGCGGCGAAGTGCCGGATGGCCCTCTCGCTGCTGTTTTCGGAACCGGAAACCTGGTGCTGACGATACAGAACGACGCGTCGGAACCCTACCAAGGAATTGTTCCACTGGAAGGTCAAAATCTCGCGGCGGCGATCGAATTGTATTTTTCTCGCTCCGAACAACTGGCGACGCGTTTGTGGCTGGCAGCGAACGAACACACGGCCGCCGGCCTTTTCCTGCAACAGATTCCAACGCACCCCTGCGAAGCCGACGATTGGGATCGGGTCGCATTGCTGGCGGGCACCGTCACCTCGTCCGAGTTGTTGCAGCTTACCGGCGATGCGCTTCTCCACCGATTGTTCCACGAAGAACACGTCCGGCTATTCGAGCCCGAAGCCGTTACCTTTCGCTGCAGTTGCACACGGGAACGTATCGAGCGTGTGTTGGTAGCGATGGGGCGCTCCGAGATCAATGAAATCATCCACGAACACGGGCAGATCGATGTGTATTGCGAGTTCTGCAATCGTTTGTACCGGTTCGACGCCGTAGACGCAGCCGGCCTGTTTTCGACGACTGCCCGTTCTCCAGGCTCTCGACGGCGTCACTGAAGACGCAGGCCGATGCAGAAAGTTCCGGCTTTCAGTGCGCCAGTTCCGGAGATCTTTCCTCGGCGTCGTCCATGGGCAGAATGAAGGTGTCCATAATGTCATGCCACACTGCTGCTCCTTCCTCGGAGCAGGGACCGAGAATTCGCGCCCGCAAGGTCCCCTTCTTGTCGCGCAGTTCAAGGACCTTTCTGAGTCTCCCGCTTGGGGACCAATGGATCACACAGCGCGCTTCGATATCCTCTACGCCCAAATGCAGGCTGAATCGGTCACCGCTCAGAACCAGGCGACCTTCATGGCGTTCCCCCCGCCGAATCGACGTCCGACGGACCCGTGTTGATCCAGGGCTTTTCAAGTGCAAGGTACAAGGCACTTCCAGTTGAAACAGCAGCGCCAATCGTTCAAACAAAGCCTCCAGGGAAATCGCTCTCGACCAAGCCGGCGCCGGCCGGGAGCAGCGGTGTTGCGCCAAAATCGGGGACGCTGCTGCCGCATGCGATGCGGTTGGACCGACATGGCTCTCCAACTCGCGATGCAATATCCGCCGCGCCGCATCGACGGGGGCGCGCGTCATCAGCGGGGCCATTCAATCACCCGGTGTGCACTCATCCGCCATAGGTGAGCAAAACGGTTTGGCCAGCGGGACCGCTGCGCGGACTCACGGCGTTGACAACGCCCGTGGATTCGCTGACGGGCCGGTACTCTCAGTTCAGTCATGGCTGGTTGCTTTATCCGACTAGGAATATCCTGAAGGGAACCTGATCGACTCAGGCGGCCGCAGGGATAGTGCGAAGCGGCGACGCGCCAAGCTGCCACCGAGCGGTCCCTCCGCGGTGGCTCAGGACGCCCGGACCGGTTGAGCCGGCTCGCCGCCATCTCACAGCTTAGTCTCTCGCGCACCGGGTTGCGCGACAGCCACGCCATGACCGCCCCGTCTCTTGACCTGGTAGCAGGCGGCATCCGCTTCCGCCAGCACACACGTCGGCGCTACGTGATGTTCGGACAGTGCCGTTACACCGACACTCAACCCGAATCGGAACACACGATTACCGCGCACGAATGTGAACTTTCGCACCGCAGCCATCAGTTTCTGGGCGGTCTGAGCTGCCATTTCGGTCGAACAGTGCTCCATCAACAGACAGAACTCGTCCCCTCCAAGCCGTGCCAAGGTGTCCCGCGATCGCACCTCGCTTTTCAGCAGCGCGGCGACGTGGCGCAGCGCATCGTCTCCCGCCTGATGACCGCACTGGTCGTTGACTTGTTTGAAGCTGTCCAGATCCATCATCAGC
>JALORT010000450.1 GCA_025458755.1 Methylotetracoccus sp. | reverse complement strand
CGAACATGCGGGCTGGCTCGCCATAGACCCGGACGTGCCCGATGAACGCATCCGGTTCCTCGGTTGGAGACATTCCCTATGCGACGACGGCGGCGTGCCAGCGCGGTGTTCCGGCGAGCCCCAAAATCGACGAGCGCCCGCTGCAGCGGCTCCGAACAGCCGCGGCACACGACCGCCGCCGAATGCGTGAACGGCCGGATCTGCGGTGCCTTCGCCCCCGCCCGGAAAATCTGCTCGACGACTTCGATGCGGCCGTACCGGGTGGACCAATAGACGTCTTTTTCCCTTACCTACTGAGGCCGCCCCAAGTGCTTCCGGCCGGAGCGAAAGTTGGTCGGGTCGGATTTGCACCGCCGAATCAGTTGTGCCTGGCGTGAGGAACTGTCGACGAGCGGCGCCACCTGATCCCGGCGAAGCGGCGCCGAGACGGGGGCCGTGCCTTTCGTACAGGACGCGAAGGCTTACTGCAGCGCTCCGGCGTCTGCGCGGAACGCGTGGGATGTAAATTGAATACTCTTACGACATACTCCAGCTGCCGCCTGATGAAGGCTCTGGCCGGATCGGCCTGCCTCAAGAGGCAGCAAAGTTCCAGCTGATCCTCGATGACCAGGACGGACGAGTAGAAATCGGCATCGCGCCCCTCGTCTGCACGCGAGTCGACACGGAATAGTCGTGTCAGCCCTGTAGTCGGGTTCATGGCTCGTTCCTCTTGCAACGTGAAGTGGGAATGTGCCGGCAGTGTAGGCAAGCCCATGGAGGCTCGGTAGACACCGTTCCGTAAAATCTCCGCCGTCTGCTTTACAAAAAATTTACGTGCCGCGTGATGAGCCGACTGCTACCCTTCTTGCCATGTCACGGAAAATTCGCTTACTGGTGGTCGAGGACGAACCGGCCATCCGGTCCGGGCTGGTGGACGTTTTCGTCTTTCACGGCTATGACGTCGACGCGGCGGCTGACGGACCGGAAGGGCTGCTTAAGGCCTCGAGCGGGAAGTACGATCTCATCCTTCTCGACATCATGCTCCCGGGTGTTAACGGTCTGGACATCTGCGAACGTATCCGTCAGCAGGACCGCGAACAGCCGATCATCATGTTGACCGCCCGAAGCACCGACGAGGATGTGATCCGCGGATTGTCGCTGGGCGCCGATGATTACGTCACCAAGCCGTTCTCGATTGCGCAGTTGGTTCTTCGTGTTCAGGCCGTGTTACGCCGAGCGCGGGCAGGCGTGGAACAGGCGACCGTGATTCGCCTGGGAGATGATGTCACGATCGATACTCGCAATCTTTGCGGCACACGGGGCAGCGACGAGATCTCGTTCACCCGGCGCGAGGTCGAGGTTTTGCAGTACCTGCACGCACACTCGGACCATCCGGTATCCCGGGAAGAGCTGTTGGCCAAGGTCTGGGGTTACAGCCGACACATGGAGATCGAAACGCGCACCGTGGACATCCATATCGCAAAGTTAAGGCGAAAAATCGAGCCGGATGCCGCGGAACCGCGCTTATTGGTCACCATTCGCGGCGCGGGCTATCGTCTGCTCAAGGCGTGAGAGGGCGCATGGACAGCGCCGGAAGGGACAAGAAGAGGCTACGGTGTCTGCTTGGGCTGTATTTTTTCGCCTTGGCGCTTCCCACGGCCATCTTGATCCGCCAGGCATCGCTGCAGCTACAGTGGGAGTCATTCCACCAGCAACGGATGCTGGCCGCTGAACTCGCGATGCGCATCGATGCGCGCATCAGGCAAATCATCGAGGACGAGGAGGCTCGGTCTGCCTCCGATTATTACTTTCTGGTCGTCGCGGGTGATCCCGCGGTGAATTACGTCCAGCGCTCGGTATTGGCCAATCACCACGCGAGGCCTGCGGTTCCCGGTCTGGTCGGTTACTTCCAACTCGACCCCCGGAGTATGTTCACGACACCGCTGCTCCCTCCGACGAGAGCTGAAGCCGCTGCGTATGGAGTCTCCGGACATGAGTTGGGTCGTCGTTTGGCCGTGCAATCGGAGGTGCGCCGAGTGCTGCGCTGGAATGGACTGCTAGGATCACAGGCCGACGATTGGGAAAAGGTGGAGCGGGTCTATCGCCATCCCGCGCAACACCCGGTGCAGGGGGACGAAGCCGGACCTATGACGGAAGACAGGACCGGAATATCCGATCCTCAGCGTCGCGGGCAGGCGCCGCAGTCGGTCCCCCCAGGGGGCCGGCTCGGCTTGGCGCCACAACGAACCTTCGATCAACTCGGTCGGGTGCGGGCTGAGGCGCTGAGCGGCAAGGGACCAATTCCGCCGGGTACGCTTGGTCGACTGGACCAACTGCAACTCGTGTCGAAATTCTCGACTGAGGCTTTGCCAGACCCCGCGGCGAGCGCCGCGCCGATCCCGCGTTTGAACCTGAAGAAAGGGGCGAGCCGCAAGGAGAAGGTCGTTTTGCTGGAGATGCAGCGCCACCTAATCAATCTTCCAGGCGGTCCCATGATGCCGCAAACGGGGGCGCGCCCGGTCGCGATGTTCGACGCGGAGGTCCGCCCGTTCGATTTCGCTCAACTCCGCAGTGGCCACTTCCTGCTGTTCCGCTACATCTTGAGCAACCGAGGGCGCTACGTCCAGGGCATGGTCATCGACTCGGAACACTTCATCAGGAGCGTCATCGGGTCGGCGTTCCCCGGTACACCCCTCTCCCGGGTCAGCCGTCTCGTGGTGGCTTACGAACAGAACATCCTGGCCGACCTCGGCGGCGCGCCTTTGGAAGGCGAGCAGCGGAAGGGATGGCGCCGCGACTTACTATACAGAACACC
>JALORT010000060.1 GCA_025458755.1 Methylotetracoccus sp. | reverse complement strand
CAAGCGCCACCAGCACCTGCAACAGGCACAGGCCCAACACCGTCGACAGCCACCAGCGGTTGAACGAGCGTCCCGCCATCGCTCAAAACTGATAGTAAAGAAATTCCGTCGGGCGCGTCAGCAGCATGATGGCGATCCAGGCGAGGACGCCCGAACCCAAGGCCCACCGCCGGCTTGGCCTCCACGACACGCGCCACGGCATGATCGCTCCACGGGACTGTCCGCCTTCCATGAACTCCTTAAGACTCGGAAACAGCCAGCACACGGCGAGTAAGGCCGCGATCCAGGCAAACGGCTCGAAGGTCTGTGATTCCTGCGCCAGATGCGGCAGCAGCGACCGGGGTTCCAGGGTCCAGCCTCCAGCAGCGTCGCCGAGCCCGATCATGGCCCGGTAAAAGCTGGCGGCGGCGGATAGGTTCTCCGACCGGAACAGCACCCAGCCGGCGGTGACCGCCAGAAACGTCAGGATTGCTGCGGCCGCGCGCTCCAGATCACTGACGCTCTCGGCACCCGTCCGATAGCGCCAGTCACGCCAGACATGATTGATCACCACATACACGCCGTGCAGCCCGCCCCACAGCACGAACGTCCAGTTGGCGCCATGCCAGAGACCGCCGATCAGCATCGTCAGCCAAATGTTCCAGGACCGCCGAAGCGCGCCCCGACGATTCCCTCCCAGCCGGATATACACATAGTCACGCAAGAACAACGACAGGCTGATGTGCCAGCGGCGCCAGAAATCGATGATGTTGGCGGCTTTGTAGGGGGCATCGAAGTTCCACGGAAAACGCACTCCGAACAGCAAGGCTCCGCCCACCGCCATGTCCGAATAGCCCGAAAAATCGAAATAGAGCTGCATTGCATAGGCCAGTGCTCCCACCCAGGCTTCGGCCGGCGTCAACTCCTCGAAACGGCCGGCGGCGTCAAAGATCGCGTCGGCATAGGGCGCGACGGTGTCCGCCAGGACGACCTTCTTGAACAGGCCGACGCTGAACACCATCAGCCCCATGCTGACCTGTGTGCTGGACCACGAGAAATTGAAATGCCTGAACTGCGGGATGATGTCGCGGTGATGGACGATCGGTCCGGCGATCAGGTGAGGGAAAAGGACGATGAACAGCGCGTAGTTCAGAAACCCGTGCTCATGCACATGCCCTTCGTAGACGTCGACCAGGAACGCGATCTGATTGAACGTGAAGAACGAGATCGCAAGCGGCAGCACGACATGCTGCAGCGGGAACGCCGTATCAGCGATCGCATTGACCGTGCCGATCAGGAAGTCGGTGTATTTGAAGTAGCCCAGCAGTGCGACGTCGGCGGCGATGGCCACGAGCAACAACCAACGGGCGCGTCGACGCTGGAGCGCGACGTCGCGGGCGATGGCGAGACCTGAGACGTAATTGAAGACGATCGAACCGATCAGCAGCCCCACATAGGCGCTGCGCCAGTAGGCGTAGAACGCCAGCGAAGCGAGCACCAGCCAGAGCGTCGGCAGCGACGTGTGCCGGAAGCGTTCCAGCCGGAAAAAAACCAGCAGCACGACCGGCAGGAACAGAAAAATGAATTCGTAAGAGTTGAACAGCATCGCGGGATCAGATGGCGGGGCCCTTACCGCGCGAACCACCCCCGCGGCGGCCGAGCGGTATCATGGCGCCGCGTTCGGGCAAGGCGATCGTTTCACGGCAGCATCCGGAGACTCAACTCAAAAAACGGCCCTTCGGCCGGATCGATGTAGACCGTCTCGGCTTGGTAGGTCTCGCGCAGCATCCGGCGGATCGCGATGGCCGTCTCCGGAGCAGCGATCGTGACGGTCGTTTCCACCCAGGTCCGCTCCGGCAGTTCCCACAACCGATTGGTCACCACGCGGTAGCCCAGGGACAGCGCATGGTCAATCTTGCGTCGAAGTTCGTTCGCCTGCTGCTCCGGCGTCCAGTCGCGGTGCCAGATCATGCCGTCGGTGATCGACAGCCACTTGAACTTTGGCTGGTCGGCCGGAGCCGGCGGCAGCTGGTCCACGTTTGGCCAGGTGGCACTCCAATTGGTGAACTGCCACGGGATCAGCGCGTCGAAGCCCAGGTAAACAAAGAAGGTTCGGGCCGGATCGAGCTGCTGTTCCAGCCGGGCGAGCACCTGGAGATAACGCGTATTGCCGCCGCGTTCGGCCGCGATCACAGGAACCGTGTTCAGCATCGGGAACAGGCTCATCAACACCGCGATCAGCGGCCCGTAGCGACGCGCGTGGCCTGCGCTGGGCTGGGCCTCGGGTCCGCGCGTCTGCAGCAGCGAGATCATCAGCACACCCCAGGCAGGAATGATCCACGGCATGACCGTGAGCTGCATCTGCGGATCTTGAGGCTGCGAGTAGGCATTGAAGAACTGCCCGGCCAAGAAGGTCCCGCCGAAAACGATCCCATGGGCGAGAAGTCGGGCGTCGCTGCGCCGGGCCCAGACATAGCGCGCGGCGGCCACCGCCAGAACCGTCAGCAGCAGGGTCGCGGAGGCCACTTCCCAGAGATTGGCCGGATGGTTCATCCAGTCGGAGGACTGCAAATAGCGCCCGCCGACCACCGATTCGGCCATGCCTGCCCAGATTAGGTGAAGCTTGGCAACGGAAAAACCGGCCCAGCCGGTGCCGACGCCCTTCCCGACCCAGAACAGTCGGCCGAAGAAGGCCACGGCGTCCGCCGGGTCCAGTTGCTGGCGGACGGCCGCCCACACCGTGACCAACAGCGGCAGGATGCTCATCCCCAGCAGAAATCCGAGCGGCCGCATCAGCCGCTGCCGCCAGGTATTGGCCGATAGCCATAACGCCAGCAAGAGCGGAGGGAGGACTGGAAACATCAGCCGCCATTCGAACAGCCAGGCGACCGAAGTCATCACGGCGACCGCGAGAATGCGGCCCGGCGTCGGGCGCTCGAACCAGAGACCGGCCAGGATCAGTGCGGCGAGCAGAACGAAATAACTCGGCATGATGTCTTCGTTGATCACGGCGAGCGTCAGGAAGTGCCCCGATCCCATATAGAACAACACTGTCAGCAATCCGACCCGCCGGTCGTCGAACAGCGACGAGATCCAGCCGTAGACGCCGCCGAGAATGGCTGCGGCGAAAGCCGCGTTCAGCACCGCCATCTGCTTCCAGGCGAGTCCGGGAAAGATCCCCAGCCCGTCCAGCAATCGGGTCAGTGCCCCGTAGACGGGGAAATACAGCACATTGGCCAGATCGATGGTGGCCCGATCCGCATGATCCGCCCACGCGCGCACCGCGACGCTCTTCCACAAGCCATTGGTCGTGATGATGAAAACGTTGTCGACGTAGAGCTGGAAACCGAGCAGCGCGATGAACGTCAGCAGCGTAACGACGAACGCGCCGGTGGGCAGCGAGACGGGATGGGCCGCCCGTCGGGGAAACCTGGCGCCTGCCTTGTCATTCCGCGGACCCGGACCGGGAGAGACAGTTGCGGCAGACCCGCGCATCAAGGGTTCGGGAGCGGTTGGCGGCATGCGAGGTACGGACGTTCCGGAGCATTATTCTAACGCATCCACCCCGGCGGGGTGCGTTCAGCCGGGCAGAAGCAGGCGGCGCAGGTCAGCGGTCTGTGCCACGCCGCTCCCGTCAATCCGAAACCTTCACTATACTTCGAAGGGCACAGGATGTAGCGACGAAGCCGCTCGGAAGCGCCGCTACGTAATCCAAGACGAACGCCGACGCTCGCAGGAAAGACGTTCACTGCGGGTAATTGAGATGGGTAGCGCCCACAGGCATGGAGACGTCTTTGTCCGTTCCGCGTCGGGAGGGATCTAAGCGCGGAACGGCGTGTGACACTCGCTATTTCGCCTTTCTTTCGCCTGAGCCGGGCTCCTCCCAGCGCTTGTTTTGACGGCGCGAGCCGTGAAGACTCGGAACGCTGATCCTCCGCATCGGGCCGTCCAGCCGCAGCGCGGTCAGCTCGCCGCCCCACAGGCACCCGGTATCCAGCGCGTAGCATCCCTGGGTTATGCGGAAGCCCAGTGTCGACCAGTGGCCAAAAATGATCTCCGAATCCTGACTTCTGCGGCCGGGGACGTCGAACCATGGCAGTAAATCTTTGGGTTGAGAGCCGGGCGGTCCCTTTTCTTTGAAGTTCAAGGTGCCCCGGCGGTCACAGTAGCGCATGCGGGTCAGGCAATTGACCGTGAAGCGGAGGCGATCCCACCCGGTCAATTTGTCCGACCACCGTTCGGGTTGGTCCCCGTACATCCGGCGAAAGAATTCCGAGCACCGGTCGCTGACCAACACGGCGTGGACCTCGGCGGCGTACTGCAGTGCCTCCTCGACCGTCCACTGCGGAGGAAGTCCCGCGTGAATCATCGTGAATCGATCTTCGTGGTAACAAAGCGGCAGCCGACGCAGCCAATCCAGCAGCTCATCCCGGTCGGACGCGGCCAGCACATCGTGGAACGTATCTTTGTGTTTAGTTCGCGACACGCCATAAGCCACGGCCAGAAGGTGCAGGTCGTGATTTCCCAGCACGGCGACCGCGGCGGGACCGAGCGACTTGATAAAGCGCAGCGTCGTCAGCGAATCGGGGCCGCGATTGACCAGATCACCGGTGAACCACAGCTGGTCCGCAGCAGGATCGAAACCTATTTGCTGAAGCAGAGACTGAAGTTCGGCGAAGCAGCCCTGCACATCGCCGATCGCATAGATCGCCACGCCGGACGTCAGTGCAGCATGCGTGGGATGGCCAGCACGAACGGGCTGATCGCGGCATCGAACCGATCGCCATCGTCGGCGATCATCTGGTACTCGCCCTGCATCGTGCCCACCGGCGTCTCGATCATCGCCGCGCTGGTGTAGCGGAAGACTTCGCCGGGCAACAGATGCGGCTGTTCGCCTACCACGCCATCGCCGCGGACTTCCTGAATCTTGCCGTTGCTGTCGGTGATGACCCAGTGTCGCGACAGCAGTTTGGCCGGAACCGCCCCCGAGTTCACGATGGTCACCGTATAGGCGAAGACGTAGCGACCCGCTTCCGGAGCTGACTGAGATTCCAGATAATTGGCGACGGCGTCGATGTCGATGGAGTGTTTCTTGTTCATGGCGCGGGGGTTTGCAGTCTCTCGGCGGCTATTTTAATCGCTGCATTGTTCGATACGCCAATGAACGCCGCGTTCGACGCCTCATTCTGCCGCCGGTCGGCAGCGGTGCCGTCCGTTCGATCCCGGCCCGGTTTTTCCTCAGCCGTTCCTTACTTTCAGGGCATTATCCAGCGTGCATATTCATATCCTCGGCATTTGCGGCACTTTCATGGGCGGCCTTGCCGTCATCGCTAAACAATTGGGTCACCGCGTCACCGGATCGGACCAAAATGTCTACCCTCCGATGAGCACCCAGCTTCAGGAGCAGGGCATCGGACTGATGCAGGGCTATTCGGCGTCCAACCTCCAGCCAGCACCCGATCTGGTGATCATCGGCAACGCCTTGTCACGCGGCAACCCGGAAGTCGAGGCGGTGTTGAATCAGGGGCTGGACTACACCTCGGGCGCGGAATGGCTGTATGACGATGTCCTGCGTACGCGCTGGGTGCTGGCGGTGGCGGGTACCCACGGCAAGACCACGACGACCGGCATGCTGACCTGGATTTTGGATCAGGCCGGCTGCGAACCGGGGTTTCTGGTCGGAGGTGTTCCGCTGAATTTCGGGTTATCCGCCCGGCTGGGCGGTGAGCGGATGTTCGTGATCGAGGCCGACGAGTACGACACCGCTTTCTTCGACAAGCGGTCGAAGTTCGTCCACTACCGCCCCCGCACGGCGATCCTGAATAACCTGGAATACGATCATGCCGACATCTTTCCGGACTTGGCGGCGATCCAGCGGCAGTTCCATCATTTGGTGCGGACGGTTCCTGGAGAAGGTCTGATCATCGTGCCGGCCAACGACCCGCCGCTGGCCGAAGTGCTGCGGCAAGGCTGCTGGACGCCGGTGCAGCGAACCCGACTGGAGGATGATCCCGAGCCGGCCGAGTGGGAAGCCCGTCTGCTGGAGGCGGATGCCAGTCGCTTCGAAGTGTGGTGCCAAGGCGCGAACTGCGGCGAGGTGCGCTGGGAGCTGACCGGTCAGCACAACGCGCGCAATGCGATGTCGGCGATCGCAGGAGCGGTC
The DNA here is from genome assembly GCA_025458755.1 of Methylotetracoccus sp. GTDB lineage: Bacteria > Pseudomonadota > Gammaproteobacteria > Methylococcales > Methylococcaceae > Methylotetracoccus. The sequence goes on along the minus strand of JALORT010000060.1, from coordinate 2,509 downwards.
CATGCGGGAGTTTCCCCCGAGCAAGCGGTCGCCGCACTCGGCCGTTTCCGCAACGTCAAACGCCGTTTGGAGATCCGGGCCCGATTGGGCGGCGTGACGCTGTATGACGATTTCGCCCACCACCCGACCGCAATCCGGACCACGCTCGAGGGGCTCCGAGCGCGGGTCGGCAAAGCGCGGATCATCGCCGTGCTGGAGCCGCGCTCCAACACGATGCGGATGGGTGTGCATGTGGATGCACTGGCCGACTCGCTGGCCCCTGCCGATCAGGCCGTCATCTTTCAGGCGCCGGATCTGGGATGGGACGCCGCCCGAGTGGCCGCCGCGTCGCAGCACATCAGTGTCAGCGATTCCGTCGACGCCATCGTGGACCAGCTGCGCCGCGAGACGCGCTCGGGCGATCATGTGGTGTTCATGAGCAACGGCGGTTTCGGCGGCATACACACCAAGACCGCCGAGGTGCTGCAAGAACGGGAGCGTCTGAGTTAGCGCCGTTTCGGCGCCGAAGGTTCGCCGCTTGCCGGTGCAGCGACCACCGTCTACAGTGGTCGGCAGAACTCGAATTCGGAGCAGGGAGGATCGTTTGATGGCGACGTGCAGAATGGCAGCCTTGATGCTGCTGGTTGGGTTTGCCGCGGCACTCCGCGCCGCGCCGCTGCTTCCGGCACAGGTACCCGAGCCGCTGAAGCCTTGGGTGCCGTGGGTGTTGTACGAGCACCCGCAGATGAACTGCCCGTTTGCGTTCGATCGGCTCGACGATCGGCGCTGTGCCTGGCTCACGGAGCTGAGCCTGGACCTCGGCGAACGGAGCGGGCATTTCGAGTCTCGCGTCCGGGTCTACGCCGATGGCTGGGCCACGCTGCCGGGGGATGAGACCACTTGGCCTCAGGATGTCACGCTGAACGGCACGCCCGCGATCGTGACATCCAACCAGGAAACACCCCGCCTCTGGCTGCAACAAGGGCTCCATCGGGTCACCGGCGGCTTTCGCTGGGATCGCCTGCCCGAAGCGTTGACCGTGCCGCGCGAGACAGGGTTGTTGCGGGTCAGGATCGACGGCCGCGAGTCTCCGTTCCCGGCGTTCAACGAACAGGGACAAGTCTGGGTCCGGAACGGTGCCGCGCGGCAGGATGCCGTGACGTCGCGCGAGGACCGTCTGGAGGTGGAAGTGTTCCGCCGGGTGGTCGATGAGATTCCGCTGCAACTGCTGACCCGCGTCGTGCTCCATGTTTCCGGAGTGCCGCGTGAAATGGTGCTGCAAGGTGGTCTGTTGCCGGAATTCATCCCGCTCCGGCTGACCAGCCCGTTGCCGGCACGCGTCGAGCCGGACGGGACGCTGCGGCTGCAGTTGCGGCCGGGGGACTGGGATTTGGAGATCGCGGCGCGCTACCCTTCGGAGCTCGAACAGCTCACCTTGCCCGCGCTTCCCGACCCGTGGCCGGCTCAGGAACTTTGGACGTTCGACGCCCGCAACGCGCTGCGGATGGTGCAAGTGGAAGGCGTTTCGGCCGTCGATCCGCGCCAAACCAGCCTGCCGGAGGACTGGAAGGGACTTCCGGCCTATCGGCTTGCGGCGCAAGACCGGATGACCTTGCGCGTGCTCCGCCGGGGGGATCCGGAACCGGAGCCGGATCAGCTGAGTCTGGAACGTGCGCTGTGGCTGGATTTCGACGGTGGAGGTTACTCCGTCAGCGACACGCTCACCGGCCGGGTCACGCGGAATTGGCGCCTCGATGCGCTGCCGGCGATGACGCTCGGCCGCATCAGCGTCGACGGGCAGCCGCAGTCGATCACTCGCCTCGAGGAGGGAGGTCCGGCGGGGGTCGAGGTTCGGCGCGGGGTGCTGCACCTTGCGGCTGACAGCCGTTTCGAGGCCGGGATCGCCCGGATGCCGGCGACGGGTTGGGCGATTGACTTTCATCAGGTGCGCACCAGACTGAATTTGCCGCCGGGATGGCGTCTGCTGGCCGTCAGCGGCGTGGATGATGCGCCCGACACCTGGGCCGGCCGCTGGACGCTGCTTGATCTTTTCGTGGTGCTGATCGCGACCTTGGCGGCCGCACGCCTGTGGAACTGGCCGACGGCGCTGGCGGCTTTGCTGACGCTGTCGCTGCTGTGGCATGAACCCGGTGCGCCGCGCTACGTGTGGCTCAGTCTGCTGGTCGCGATCGCATTGCTGCGGGTGCTGCCGGAGGGCCGCGTGGCGACCGGGGTGCGGGTCTTCCGCACCGTTTGCTGGGTGCTGTTTCTTCTGATCGCGATCCCCTTCGTCTACCAACAGGTGCGTTCCGGTCTCTATCCGCAGCTGGACCGGCCATGGCTCAGTCCCGGCGCCGACAGCGCAGCACGCGGAGAGCAGATGGAACAGCCCGCGAGCGCCGCTCCGGCGCCGCCCGTTGCGATGCAGATGGACTACGCTCAGGTCGGCGAAGAGGCGAAGGTCGCGGAGAGTCCCGCCGGATTATCGGCACGCCGGTCGAAGCGATTCCCCGATTCGGTGTTGAACGCC
>JALORT010000449.1 GCA_025458755.1 Methylotetracoccus sp. | reverse complement strand
CCACCAGTCAAAGCGGCCGTATCATGCATTTCGACGTGATCCTGCCGGAGCAGAATGGGGCGAAGGCCTTGGACTGCGCGCGCGAATGGCTCAAGTCGATCGGCGAGGAGAAGGCGTCAGTAGGTCAGGAACGCTGCTGTTACTGTCACAGTGAAGCTCAGGCACCCGCTGACATGGCCGAGGACATTGCCGAGCGGGGTTACGCGATCTATCCCATGGAAGGTTGCCCGCGCAGCCTGACTTGACGCTAGGTGAAGGACATCGCCTCGACGGTCCCGCAGAACTCGTGGGGGAGCCTGTCCCCGCCGCCGTCCCGTTATGGCGGCTGTCGCACCGCGTGCGCCGCTGCTCGGATTCAGCCGGGAACGGCCGAATCCGGGGGCGCGGTCGTTGTCGGTCGGTCCCGCGACCGTGACGGCTGCCGCGCCGCCGAACCAAGGGTTACGTCAGCAGACCTCGGCGGGTTCGCTACGGCGCTCCTCCGCTTTACGGCTTATGCCGGCCAGACGTACGGGGGTCGCTGACATCGGATCGGCGCCGAGCGTCCCCATCAAGTTCTCAAGATAGCGAGGAGTGCTGACTTCCTCCAAGGCGCATCGTGCGCGTCCGAGCCGTTCGCCGATTTTCAACCGTTCGCTGTAGACCCGGGAGCTGGCTTGTTGCAGGAATGACTCCAGGTAAGCGACGTGCTTCTGCCACAGTTCGATGTCCCGCGACTGCTTGGTGCGGAGCCGTTCGCGATACCACGCTGAATCGAGAAGCCGTTCGCGCGTGAAGAGTGCGCGGATCTCGGGGTGATGAACGTCCTTGCCTTCGAAATGACCCGTCGCCATGATGTGCAGCAACGCCTTCAATGGCGGACACGCTTCTTCGACGGTGCCGTCGTCCAGATAGGATTGGGCGACTCGACGCTGCGTTTCGACAATATTGGCGATGCCATCGACGAAACAGCTGAGATCCTGCGTTTCGGGTTTCAGCACGCCTTCGCTCAACACTAGTGACGGGGTGTCGAACAACTTGCCGAAGTAATGATGGACGAAGTGGCTGGTGATCCGATAGCCGAGCCGACTCGCTAAAACCTGTTGTCCCCGGTAGTCGAAGTCATTCAGGGGTTCCAGGTAGCCTTTGCTGATCAAAAAGTCGGGGTCCCGGGCATGCGTCGGCAGCCGGCACCAGATTTCCGGCGCCAGCAAACTGATGTCGTGGTCGACGCGCATGTGAGGACCGACATACCCCGCCGCCGTGCTGAAGCCGCCGTAGCCGGTCAGGATAAACGACACCAGCGCGGTATTCAGATCGGCGGTGGCGCGCAGCGCATTGAAGGGCCCTTTGGTCAACGCGCCTTCGCTGCCGGCGCCCGTGGTCGAAGGCGATTTACCGGTCAGGCTGGAGATGAAGTCCATGAACAGCTCAGGCAGTTCCTGGTAATGAATCGGGCTGTAGACGCACAGCGGCCGGATGCCCTGATCGGGCGGATTGTTGCGGCGTCCGGCTAGCACGGCGGTGACCGGCCACATCACCGGCTCATGCAGCGGCACACGGCGCGCCAGGCGGGCGCCCATCTCGGCCAGGTAGGGGGCGAATTCGTCCTCCAGATCCTGGCGCAACTGAAGGTAGCGAGGGTTCTTGCTGGGTTTACCGTCGACGATCCGGGGATGCGCGGACGAAACCGCGAACCCCGCGCCGGCGTCGGTGGCATCCTGGAGAAGCGTTTGCATCGGCGGACTGTAGCGCTGGAACCCGATCACGTCTTCAACCAGGGCTCTGACTTCCTGCGGACCGAGCGCCTCGAAGTTCGACAGGAAATTGCCGCGTTGCGCGAGGTCGCGTTCAGTCTGCACGTCCAGGCCGCGGTGGATCGCATCGTCGGGGCGTTGAAACAGCCGGTATTCGCAGTTGTGGGTTAGCTTGACGCAGGGATTTTCCAGCTTGGCTGGACGGTTTCGCAGCCACTGCGCCGGCACGACCACCGAGGCCGTGATGTCGTCTTCCATCTGCAGTTTTTGCGCCGCCACATAATCCTGGCGCAACTTGAAGACCCGCCAGGAGCCGTTCTGCTCGAAACCGATCCGCAGGTACGAAGCGACCAAGGGGCGGTTGTCCATCTTCAGCTCGTGCCCCGGATGGCCGTTGACGAAATCGGTCGAAAAATGTTCCCGCCACCGGTCGCCCCATTCGGCGCGGTAGAAGCGCTTGATCATGAACACGATGGACTTGATTCGGCTCGGAATGCTTTCGAGCCACGCGTTGTACTCTGCCGTGAAGGTGCTGGGTGACGGTGTCAGCAACTTGATCGCCGAGCCGAGGCTGCGGCGGGCGTCGAGCAACGGCCGACTGGGCCGCAGCCGGTAGTCCGGCCCCTGGCCGGGCAGATAGCGGTCGCTGTAGTTGCGGTTGCAGATCGCTTCCACCCAGTCCAGATCCTGCTTCAGATCGGAGACGAAAACCGGTCCGAACAGAATGGTATTCTCGATGGATTTTGAGATTTCCGATTTGCCACCGCCCGACACCGTGCAGGGTTTATGGCACAGAATGCCTTCGGCTTCGGTGCCGACCAGCCGCCAGGACGGCGCAGCCGGGTGCTTCTTCATCGTGACCTTGTACCCGCTGGGGTGCATGTATACCCGGTCGGGGCGCAGTGGAATGCAATGTTCGGCGCCTTCCTCCGATGCCCAGTAGACTCGTTGAGCGTTCAAATCGATCTGGACGGTCTCCGGAACGTAAATCAGTTGAGGATAGCGACGGTCGATGCCGTAGCCCTCGGGCTGGAGGTACATAATCTCGCCAAACAGTTACTTCACTTCGTCGAA
>JALORT010000448.1 GCA_025458755.1 Methylotetracoccus sp. | reverse complement strand
CTTCGCACTCCGCGTCGGGGTGGTGTTTGTTGACGATCGTCTCCACTTCCTCCACGCGATCGTAGGGGACGTCGATCATCAACAGGAACTCGCCCCGGTCAAGCGCTTCCTGAAATTGCTCGATGCGTCGGCTACCGATGCTGCTGCCGACCATGCTCGACATCAGTCCGCCCACACCGGCACCGGCCAAGGAAATGGCCAACACGGCGCCCCCGCCCAGGATCAGTCCCGTCGGCAACACCATCGCGACCAAGCCGCCGAGCAGTCCCGTCGCGGCGCCCAGTGCGATCCCCTGTTCCAACGAGGGGAGGAAGTCGGTTTTCTGCAGGAACGTAGCTTCCGGCAGGTCGGCCAGAGGGACCCCCCGCTTGCCGAGCACGTGGATATGACGCTCTTCGACCCGTGCAAGCAGTAATTCGTCAACAATCGTTTTCGTTGTCTCGAGCGCGGGTACCAGAAAATAAATTCGTCTCATGGTGGGTCTCCCTCTTTCTTTGATTGGCGAATGGCGAAAGTATCCGCGAATCGCCTGTCGCAATCCAGCGCGGCGGTTGCCGCCGGTCGTCGTTCGCCTCCCCGGGAGCGGGTGGCCCGGGGCGGTAGGTCGCCGACCACCTGTTCGGGGGCCGGGGCGCAGGCGTCACACGGAAGTGCACCCACACGGCCCCTTGCCCGCTACTCCCGCGCGATCTCCCATCAGAGAAATAGGTCAAGCTAGATTCAACTCAATGATGACATCCCCACCCGGAATGCGATCCTTCACCGTGGTGTTGGTGCCCACAGCGACTCCCGGCCTCATGAGCATGGTGGTCGCCCGCACGGTCGCGGCAGTTCCGAACGGGTTCCCCGCTCGGCGAGAAGGGGAGGCTGCCGGCGCGACATTGCGCCAACACTTGCGCGACGCTACCGTCCGGAGCATGCAGCGCCTGGACTCCGGCCTGGACGAGTCGGGCGGCGGCGCGGCGGCCGATATCAGCGGTGATGAAGACGTGGGCACCGAGCTTGCGGACCCAGCGGGTGATGGCGCAAGCGCACGCGTCATCTTTGCCGGCCAGCGGATTGCTTTCGAATTCGAATTGGCCGGTCGCCGAGTCCCAAAAGGCGAAAAACGGGGCATCGCCATACGGAATGTGAAGTTGGCCTCGCTCGGTGTCGGAGTGAGTGCAAGGAATGCAGACTTTCATGACAGTTTCTCTCGTGTTGATGGAATCCGATCTTGCCAACGCTGATCGGCGCTGCCGAGGCCAAGAGCCTCGTTGGCGAGCAGTGCCTGCACCACCTTGCGGCGCCCGGATTCCAAAAGGCGCTGCACCGTGCCGCGACTGACCTTCATCCGCTCTCCGGCCTCGATTTGGGACAAGCCCTCTGCATCACAAAGACGCATGGCTTCGAACTCGTCGAACTTGATCCAGTGGATCGGCAGAGCCTGCATGGCGATGCCCCGCGGTTTAAGCAACCTGACGTCGTGCATCGGGCGACAGCATCGGGGTTTGCGACAGCGGGGCATCAACAGTTTATCGGCCGTGCGTCTTGCGTATTTTTGTGCATATGCACACAATAGACCTCTCGCCGTGCAGCGTCAAGCGAGCCGGTGCGCGGTCGCTGCAAACGTCGATGCGGATAGCGGCTCCTGATGCCCCACCTTGCGCGCCAGGTTCGACCATCGCGCTTGTTTCATGGAAGCTTACGCTTGAACGGTAACTTGGCGTCGGCGTCCGGTATCATGCGAAACTGGGTCGAGGAACCACGAAGCCGTTCCGGTGAAACCCAACGCCCCGAGACGGCCCCGGAAAAGTCTCGGCGCCACGGCGCTGATGAAGTGAAGCGGCTCCTATGCGTTCGACTTGCTCGCGCTTGCGGAAGGCAGATACTGATGACAAACCGAAGACCTCTTTTTCATCGCCTGAGTTTGGTGCTCTGGTTCGCGGTCACCGCTGCCTTTGCCGTTGCCGGTAGGGCTGGCGATGGCAAGGTCGACGTCTATCTGTTCTGGGCTGAAGGGTGCCCGCACTGCGGGGACGCGCTCGCCTTTCTCCATTCATGGACGAAGGCGGAGCCGCGCATTCGCGTCCACCGGTTGGAGATTACCGGGGAGCGCGGTAACCGCGAAGTTTTCAAGGCAATCGTCCGTCAGTTCGGCATCGAACGGCCGGGAGTGCCTCTGACCGTAGTCGGCGAGCGCTTCCTGCTGGGCTATCACGCCGATGCAACGACCGGTGCGGAGATCAAGGCTGCGGCGCTGGCGTGCTTGGAGGCTCCTTGTCTTGACCTGGTTCAGCCGCTATTAGACGGCATGAAGGCAGTCGGTAGCGGCGAAACGCCGGGTTTGCCGGAAGCCATGCCGAAGACATTGACGCTGCCCGTGTTCGGCGAGGTCTCTATCGCCCACGCTTCGCTCCCCTGGTTGACGGTGATGCTCGCCGCCGTTGACGGGTTCAATCCATGCGCCATGTGGACTCTCGTTTTCCTGATCGGTCTGCTGGTCGGGCTGCGCGACCGATTCCGCATGTGGGTTCTTGGGGGTACGTTCATAATGGCTTCGGCGGGCGTTTACTACCTGTTTATGGCCGCTTGGCTGAACCTTTTGTTATTCCTCGGCATGCTGGTCTGGATCCGTCTGCTGGTCGGCACGCTGGCCCTCGGCGGCGGCGCCTATTATCTTCAGGGCGTCGGCGCGTATTCGATCATCTGCGTTCGTTGGCCAGCGAGCGCCGCTTTCTGATCGCGTTGGTCGGCATCGTGTTGCTCGCTTTCGCGGTCAATCTGGTGGAGCTGGTCTGTTCGGCCGGTATTCCGGCCGTGTATACCCAGGTCCTCGCGTTGAGCAAGCTTCCGTCGTGGCACTACCACGCCTATCTTGGCCTGTACATTCTGGTGTTCATGCTGGATGACCTCTTCGTGTTTTTCGTGGCCATGAAAACGCTGCAGGTCACCGGCCTGACCGGTACCTATGTTCGGCATGCCCATGCGGTAGGCGGCGTTGTGCTGGTCGGCATTGGTCTCCTGCTGTTGCTGAAACCCGAATGGCTTGCGTTCGCTGGTTGAGCGCAGAGATCGTCCGACCAGGAGGATGTACCTGACCACTCTGCGTCGCACGCGCCGGCAAGTCACGGAGCG
>JALORT010000447.1 GCA_025458755.1 Methylotetracoccus sp. | reverse complement strand
AGCCGGGCTCTGTCCGGACACATCGTCGGCCGCCAATATCAGGGCGAGAGCAAGGCGAGGGCGGCACACCTCGACTTTGGTTCCTGAGCATCGGGTATCGGTGGCCTTTGATAGTCTCGCAGGCTCACCCTCCAGCGGTGAGGGGCACGGGTCACCGGCGTCACGCTGCCGCACGATGACGCGCCATGGGTGGCACTACTCTTCAGCAATGCGCTAAGTCGCTAAAACCTGGTCGTGCGCTTCTCTCGGGCAGAGTCGCACGACCAGGCGCGTTGGAGCGGCTTTCGTTGCGAGGATGCTGCGCCGCGGCGTCTCTCCAGCTGTCCAGGAGAGACGGGCCGGGCGCCCCGGCGATTGCGGCTTATTCGAACAGGGGAACGCCCTTGGCCATGCCAAACTTGACGCCCGCATCTAGTTTTTGGTCGGTTTGGAAGAAGCGCGCGACCTGTTTCGGTCTCAGTACTGCTTCGAACCTTGGCAGATAGGCCTTTTTCACATCCAGGGCCTTTTGATCGATGTCGATGTATTCGCGCGTCATTGCCGCTGCATCCTTGTCCTGAAGCGTGCCGAACCGGGCGGCGTAATCTGCGACTAGTCGCACCATGCGCTCGCCCAGCTTGGACATTTCACTGCGGTAGGCGGTGTAGAGGGGCCAGAACTTCTTGGCTTCCTCGGGGTTGAAGTTCATGACCTCCCCGACGACATTCCGGCGCCGTCCTTCTTCCAGCGCACGCGACTCCTCCAAGTCAACTAACGCTTCCTTGTAGGCGTCTTCGACCTCTTTCGAATGCGAACCGCCCAACACTTCATAGGCGCTGTTCCTTTTTGCGGCACAGGCGGTCAGCATGAACGCCCCGCCGAGTATCAGAACCAAACACAAGGTCGACGGACGGGTGGGCGGGGAAGATGGGGGCATAGATGTTCGCTCCGTGATTGATCATGATTGAAGGATTTCCAGGACCACAACCGAGCGGATGGTCGTGCTTGGCCCCAGTCCGTGAGAAGTGTATCAAAGCCGCGTCAACCGGCACACTCGGGCTGTACGGCGGAGCCGTCGGTCGATCGTCCGTAGCGAGAAGTCACGGGCATTCATCGGCTTGTCCTGCCGGCGAGCGCGGCTGTCGATTGCAGCCCGGCATCAAGGGACACCAAGGCGGCAGGATGACTGACCGGTTAAGCGACCACCGCCCGAGTCCGGCTGGCATGCGATGCGATTCCGTGTCAGCATGAATATTTGCGCGACCGTTCGTTCGGAGATACCGATGATTATCTATCTACACGGGTTCCGCTCTTCTCCTGCCTCGGAGAAAGCGCTTCTCTTGGCTCGCAAGATGGCCGAACGGGGACTAGTTGATCAGTTCTGGTGCGAGCAGCTGCCGGTCAGCCCGCAGCAGGCCATCAAGCAGATCGAAGGGGTCATTGCGGGGGCTTCGACCCCTCCCTGTCTGGTGGGAAGTTCGCTCGGGGGATTCTACGCGACCTATCTCGCGGAGAAGCACGATCTGCGCGCGGCGCTGATCAATCCGGCCATCGTGGCTCACCTGAGCCTGGCGGCGTACATCGGTCGGCAGACCAACCTATACACCGGCGAAACGTTCGAGTTCACCCGGCCACACATCGCCGAATTAGCGGCACTGGAGGTCTCGCAACTGTTGAAGCCCGAACGGTTTTGGTTGCTGGTCGAAACCGGAGACGAGGTGTTGGACTATCGGCAGGCCGTCGCCAAGTATGCCGGATCCCGCCAGACGATCCTCCCCGGAGGGGACCACAGTTTCCGGCGCTTCCCGGAATTCATCGACGCCATTCTCGAGTTCGCCGGGTTTCAGCCCGAAACGTGAGCAGGATCGGGGGACGAGGCGAGCCGCGCAGACGAGTCGCGGGATCGCGAATGGCGAGGTTTCGAATTCGGCGCGACTCGCTGTTTCGGCGGGCCTCGCTCACCCCCCGGGGATGCCATGCCATCCGGCCGTTGTTGAACCTTGTCATCGTCCGGTTGAGCAACCCGACACTTAAGCGATAGTACCGTACATCCATGCTTGCCGATGTAGTCGTTGCCGGCCTGCTGATGCTGATCGCGGCCCTTTGGGTCGACGGCATGAAAGCCCTGGAGCGGGCCAACGCGGCCGCGCGCGAGGTCTGTGCCGGGAGTCGTCTCAGTCTTCTCGACGGGACGGTCTCGCTGGCCACGCGTCGGTGGGTCCGTACCGTCGATGGCCGATGGGTCCTGTGCCGGACCTATACGTTCGACTACTGTGAGGACGGCTTGTCCCGCGCCTCGGGTTTCATCATCCTGCACGGGTATCGGCCCACATCGATCGGGCTCGCATCACATCACACCCGCCTGTCGACCAACCATGGCGTGTTCAGTCCCGGTGCATCTTCTCCGGATTGAGTGGATGCGCCGGTGCTGCTGCCATTGTTGCTCGGACGTGCGGGGCATCTTAACGCGGTAGTGTTGCCGATCACGCGGGCGTCTGCATGGCGGCCAGGCGGCCGCGGCGGGTGTCGATTCCTCTGAGCAACGCCAGACCGACCAAGAAGAACGAGCCGGTCAGCAACATCGCCGAGCGGTGATTTCCCGCTGAAAGCCAGGTGACCAGACCGTAAGTGACCGGGCCGAGTATCGAGGAGAGCTTGACGGCCAGACCCCAGAGTCCGAAGAATTCGGCCGCGTGTTGCGGCGGAGACAGATAGCCGACCAGCGCGCGCGCGGCGGACTGGCTGGATCCCAAACAGAGCCCCACCAGATTCGCAGCGATCCAGAAGAGCCGCGGGCCTTCGGCCAGCCACGCGATCACGACGACAGAGCACCAG
>JALORT010000059.1 GCA_025458755.1 Methylotetracoccus sp. | reverse complement strand
TGATCGTACACCTGACCCAAGACCGCCGGATACTGCAGCGCACCGAAACCGCCTCGCGCGTCCTCGTTACCGATGTAGCGTTCGGCTGGAACCGCGATCAGCGTGTGGACATGGCCGTCGGGATCTTCGTAACCCAAATATTCAGGCCGCAGCAGTCCCGGTGAAATCTTGGAGCCGGCCCAGATGTTGTGAAGCTGCAGCCAGTCATCGACCGCCGGATTGACCTGTTCGGCCGGGTTCGGGGGCAGCATGCCTTCACCGACACCAGCGTAGGGATAGTCGCGGCAGGCCCGGAAGCGGTGAATCGAGTCGTAGATGACCGCCGTCACCCCGGCTTCGATCAGCGCAGGGATCATCCGGACATGGAACGCGGTTTCCGGAGGGAACAGCACACGGGATGCCTCCACGCCGAACGCGCTCTTGATCAGCCGGCGATGCCATTCAATCTGCCGGACGATGTCCCGATCAGGGATCAACGGCATCAACGGGTGGAAAAAGCCGAAGGCGCTGAATGAGATCCGCGGGTTGCCGAGCTGCGTCTTGGCGTCGGCGATCTGCCGTAACGGTCCGTTCCAGCCGGCGAATTGTCCACTACAGAATCCCTCGGCCGCGCAGCGGTCGAGCTGCTCGATCAGCGACCCGCTCCAACTGGTCGACAGACCGCCATGCGGCAAACCGCCGTCGCAATACTGCCGCACTGCGTCGGGAATAAACACGGTGTAATTCCCCACGCGAGAACCGAAAATGCTGTCCTTCTCCCCATCCCAATAGTTGCGGTCGGTGGTGTTGTAGTAGGGTTGGTGCATGTGCTTATGGATGCCGAAGTAAACCTTCACTTCGGCACCGCCGGAAACCGCCACACGGCTTTCCGCCGCCGGACGCGGCGGCACCGTCAGGTGCAGTTCGCGGAACTCCTTGATCCAGTCGGTGCTGCCGGCTTGGCCCAGATCCGCGGTGCGGCAGCCTTCCACCTGGACGCTGATGCGTCCACCTTCGAGAATCCCTGCCGGTATCGTTGCCACGTACTGCCATTCATTCGGCAACGGCTTTAACGACCGGATGGCATCGCCGTTGACCAACTTCCGGGTCCCCTGACTGTGCAGAATCACCTGCGGAAAAGGGATCTCGCCGTCCGCGGAAAAACCGATCTCGAATTCCGGATTGCGGCCGCCCGGTTCGCAGCCGAGTTCTTCGGGACAGTGGACAGACAAAAAACGGGAAAACACTCCCATCGAAAACTCCTTCTGCGGCTGACCATTCAGGCTATGAGCTTACCCCATCTGCAGTCCGCAATGCTGCCCCTCACTGAAGTTTGCGGGGCAAGACTTCAAGACTGAACTCTGCGCACCCGCTTCCGCGCAGCGAATAGGCCGCGCAGAGTCACCGTGAGGTCACTGCCAGGGTGCAATCCGCAGGCGATCTGGGGCCGGCGGCTTAACCTGCAGCCCTCCGGGACGATAGCCAGAGACCGGTTCAGTCCGCCTGGACCGTACAGACGACACAGAGGTTAAGTATCCCGCAGGGAATTGATCACAAGCGGTTGTGGGAACCGTCGCACAACGGCGGATGACCGGACTGCTTGCAGCCGCAGAACCAGACCTTCGTCGGTTGGTCCACCTGGTAGGCGAGCGGGGCCAAACCCGTTCCTTTGTGCGAGCCGTCGCAGAACGGTTGTTTCGCCGAACGCCCGCAGGCACACCAATAGTAAAACCCGGGCTGCAGCTCCGCTTCATACGGCGCTTTTTGCGCGATCACAGCATCAGTCATTGTCGTTCTCCTCGGTCACGGTGTGAGCGAAAATAAAGTTGAGAGACCGACCCCCGACGCTACCGACGGCTCAAGCCGGTGAGTGCGGGATCAGCGGCACGCCCTCATAATGAATTCCCGGCCACCCATCGCGCATGAAACGACGAATGTTGCCGTGATTCGCCTCACCGGGATGCTCCAACACATCGCGGCGGTAGTAGTCTCCGAACAGCGCCAGGGTCTGCGCTTGATCGAGACCGTGCAAGCGTGCGAAGTAGAAAATCTTGCACGACCCTTCGTTGGTTCCGGCCTCGTTGATCAGCGGCGCCGGCCCCAGTCCATTGCTAAACCGGCAAGGCGCATACGTGTAACTGGCATCGATGGCGGCGATGACTTGCTGGAAGTCCACCGGCTCCCCCGTTTTCACGCGTCGAATCAACTCCTCGATGGGCATGAATCAGACTCTCCTCTGAAGACCCGTGACCGCTCCGCTCGCGCGGCGCGACTTGTCCCGATCGCCGCCCACACGGACAAACGGCATCAACGCCCGGTCAGGTTGCATTCAATCGTCCTTCAGCAGCGGCTGCAGCGCGCTCCACACATGTTCCATCATCACGGTCTGCGCCGCTTCGTTGGGATGGAGTCCGTCCGTCTGCATCATGTCCCGCTGTCCACCGACCCCATCCATCAGGAACGGAACGTAAGCGATACGGCGTTCCTCCGCCAGCCTCGCGAAAATCGCTGCAAAGGCATCCGCATAGCGCTTTCCATAGTTCGGCGGCAAACGCATGCCCAACAGCAGCACTTTGGCCCGCGCCTCTTGTGCCTGGTCCACGATTCCGTTCAAATTCGCCTTCATCTGATCCAGCGTGAGGCCCCGCAAACCGTCATTGGCGCCCAGTTCGACGATCACCACCGCCGGTTTCTCGCGGGCCAGCAACGGTGCGAGTCGGGTTAATCCGCCTGCGGTGGTCTCTCCAGGAATGCTGGCGTTCACCACCCGGGCACCGCTGTCGGCCAGCCGTTGCTGCAACAAAGCCACCCATCCGCGGTCTATGCTCGGGAGTCCGTAAGCCGCGCTGATACTGTCGCCCAGCACCAGGATGGTTTGCGCCCCGGCCCAAGCCGGGCTTACCCACACGATGAGCGAAAAAAGCCACTTGATCATCACCGACAACATTCCTCCGTCCGCATCCGACCGTCCGGCCGCACCGCTCATAGCGGTCTCGGGCTTGAACCACTGGGTTCACACGTCCGAAGGCCGGCTGGATATCTTGACAGCAGTCAACCTGGGGATCAATTCGGGCGAGACGGTCGCCGTGGTGGGCGCCTCGGGCTCCGGCAAATCGACGCTACTGGGCCTGCTGGCCGGTCTCGATGTCGCTTCGGAAGGCGAGGTGGCGGTGGACGGCATCGCACTGGGCGCGCTGGACGAAGACGGGCGAGCGGAAATCCGCCGGCGGCTGATCGGTTTCGTCTTTCAGTCGTTCCAGCTGATCCCGACGCTCACCGCTCTGGAGAACACCATGCTGCCGCTGGAACTGGCGGGACGCGCGTCCGCCCGTGCCGAAGCAGCGACGATGTTGTCGCGCGTGGGCCTGCAGCACCGGCTCAATCACTACCCTCGGCAGCTCTCCGGCGGCGAACAGCAGCGGGTCGCCCTGGCCCGCGCCTTCGCAACCGAGCCTAAGATCCTGTTCGCCGACGAGCCCACCGGCAACCTCGACCGCAAAACCGGTCACAGCATCATCGAACTGCTGTTCGAATTGAACAGCGAAAAAAATACCACCCTGGTCCTGGTCACGCACGACGAGGCGCTGGCGACCCGCTGCCAGCGGGTGATTCGCCTCGACAGCGGGCGCATCGTGAACGACTGAATGCAAGAAGGCGCGCCCCGAACCGGGGCCGCTACCCGGCGCAGGCGATGCAGCAGGCGGTGTGTCGTACCCCCCCAAAAAACACCGGCTTGCCGATCCTGTTCAAGCCAAGGGGCAGTCCACCGCCCTCCCCCGCCACCTCGCCTCGGCTGCCGATGACGTTGATGACATCACCGGACTGACGGGCGGCGTTGCGATTCCGGGTCTTCTGAAGGCGTACCGATGCACCCGATTCGGATTGGAGATCGCTGCTGCAGACGTCGAGGATCTACTGATCGCGGCGGGCTGGCCGCCGGAAGCGGCACGAATTGCGCCCAGGGCGAAGCCGGGGTTGAACAACACCGCTCCTTTGCGCATAATGAAGATCTGTTTCGAAGACCCTGCGGGCGGCGTCCCGGTCTTCACAACGAATTGCGTCGGTCCCCTCGCAACGATACTTCGCAAACCCCGCCAGGCCCGGAAGGGAGCAACGGTAGCCTAGGACTCGTGTGCCGAGGTGTGGCTGACGCACCCCTTCCCCGACCGTTCAGCCCGAATGGCTTATCAGGCCTTAGCGAGAAAGTGGCGTCCACGCAACTTCGATGAGGTAGTCGGTCAGGAGCACGTCATCAAGGCGTTGACCCACGCGCTCCAATTCGACCGGACCCATCACGCTTACCTTTTTGCCGGCACGCGCGGTGTCGGCAAAACTACGATCGCGCGCATTCTCGCCAAAGCGCTGAACTGCGAACAGCGTTCCGGGTTCAACCCTTGCGGCAGCTGCACACCCTGTCGTGAACTCGACGCGGGACGTTTCGTCGATTTGATCGAGGTGGATGCGGCATCCCGCACGAAGGTCGAAGATACCCGTGACTTGCTCGAGAACTGTCAATACGCACCCGGTCAGGGCCGCTACAAAGTCTACCTGATCGACGAAGTCCACATGCTTTCGGGGCACAGTTTCAATGCGCTGCTGAAGACTCTGGAAGAACCGCCCCCGCACATCAAGTTCCTGCTGGCCACAACCGATCCACAAAAAATCCCGGTCACCGTGCTTTCGCGGTGTCTTCAGTTCAATTTGAAGCACCTCAGTGCGGAGCAGATTCGCACCCAAATGGAACTGATTCTGCGAAAAGAGGATACCGCGTACGAAGCCGGCGCCCTGCGGGCGCTGGCCCGGGCCGCCCAGGGCAGCATGCGGGACGGTTTGAGCCTGCTGGATCAGGCCATCGTGCACGGCGGAGGACGTCTTTCCGAGCGCGAGGTCGGCGCGATGCTCGGCACCGTCGCGCGCAAGCCGATTTTCGACCTGCTGTTCGCGCTGGCCGACCGCGATGCCTCGGGCATGCTGCAACACGTCGAGGAACTGGCCGAACAGACCCCCAATTTTTCTGACGCGCTCCAGCACCTGCAGCAGATCCTGCACCATGCGGCGATATCACAATGGGCTCCGGAGATTTTGAAGCGGGACGAGGAGGGCGAACAGATCGCCGCGCTCGCGGCACGTTTCGGCCCGGAAGATCTCCAGTTGCTCTATCAGATCGCGTTGGTAGGCCAACGCGATCTGCCGCTCGCCAGCGACCCCCAAAGCGGGTTCGAGATGATCCTGTTGCGCATGCTGGCCTTTCGGCCCGACAGCGCCGCGGAACCGGTTCCGGCGCGTTCGCGGCCGGTGGTCGCCGCGCCGGCGTCAACACCTGCCGGGAGACCGGAGCCGCCGCCGAAACCCGCCGCCGCGCCGCCGGGGCCGACGGCGACGACCGGTGACTGGGAATCCATGATCGAAGCCATGGGTCTGGTCGGGATGAGCCGCCAGTTGGCCCATCACTGCGTGCTGCAGAACGTGACCTCCCAGTCCTGCCATCTGGCGCTCGATCCGCAATTCGCACAACTTCGCACCCCGCAGGTCGAGAGTACGCTGGAAAAAGCTCTCGCCACCCATCTGCGGCATCCGATCAAGCTGACCATCTCGATGGAAAGCGGGATCGAAGAAACTCCGGCGATGCGCCAGCAACGGATCGAGGAGGAACGCCGGAAGAACGCAGAATTGGTGATCGCCCGGGACGAAAATGTGAGAGCCATCCAAGAGCTCTTTGGCGCCCAGATCATTCCCGGATCGGTACGCCCTTTGGACTAACAGGAGATCGTACGCATGAAAAACCCTCTCGCCGCACTGATGCAGCAAGCGCAGAAGATGCAGGAGAATTTCCAGAAAGCTCAAGACGAGCTTGCTAACACCGAGGTACACGGCGAGTCCGGCGGCGGTCTGGTGAAGGTGTTGATGAATGGCAAGAAGGAAGTGCTGCGGATCTCGATCGACGACAGCTTGTTGAAGGAAGACCGCGACATGCTGGAAGATCTGGTCGCGGCCGCAGTCAACGACACGGTTCGCCGAGTGAACAAGCTCAAACAGGAAAAATTGTCCGGCCTGACCGGCGGCTTGGGACTCGATCTGCCTCCGGACTTCAAGCTGCCGTTCTGAGGTGAAGCAGACCGGCGCGTTAGCGGAGCTGATCGTTGCGCTGCGTTGTCTGCCGGGCGTCGGGCCCAAGTCCGCACAACGCATGACGCTCCACCTGCTGCAGCGGAATCGGGATGGCGCTCACCGCTTGTGCGAAGCGCTGCGCGAAGCCCTGGAGCGGATCGATCTCTGCAGTGAATGCCAGATTTTGACCGAGGGTCCGGTGTGTGCGCTGTGTTCGAGCGCGAATCGCGACCGGTCCCAACTCTGCATCGTCGAAACACCGGCCGACGTCTACGCACTCGACGAAGCGACTCAATACAAGGGCTTGTTTTTTGTTCTGAACGGACGTCTTTCGCCGCTGGACGGCATCGGGCCGCAGGAATTGCATCTCGACTGCCTGGAACGGCGGCTGCAATCGGGAGAAGTCCGCGAAGTCATCCTGGCGACCAACGCGACGGTCGAAGGGGAGGCCACGGCGCACTACATCTCCGAAATGGCAAAACACCACGGAGTGCGGGCCAGCCGTATCGCCCATGGCGTGCCCTTCGGCGGTGAATTGGAATACGTCGACGGAACAACGCTGTCCCATGCGTTCCATGAACGCAACCTGCTCTGACCACGAGGCACAACCAATGTCCGATTGTCTTTTCTGCAAGATGGTCGCCGGCGAAATCAAGCCGGCGGTGGTCTACGAGAACGATCACGTCTTGGCGTTTCGAGACATTCACCCGCAAGCCCCGGTGCATGTTCTGGTGATCCCGAAACGACACGTCGCAACCCTGGACGAACTGCCGGAGGACGAGCCGCGGCTCGCCGGCGAACTGCTGCATGCGGCAAGCCGTGTCGCCCGTCAGGAAGGCTTGGCGGAGCGCGGTTACCGCACCGTGATCAATTGTCGCGGAGACGCCGGACAGGACGTGTATCACCTCCACGTCCACGTGTTGGGCGGTCGACGCCTGAAATGGCCACCGGGCTGACTCGGAACACCGTCGGCTTGATCGCCGGTCGGCATTGAACCTGACCGAGCCCGGTCAGGGCAGTCCGCGTAAGAGCGCTTCGCACTCGATCACTCGGCGAAATCGATTCCGGAGACGGTCCAGCTCGCTGGATCGGATGCATCGGGTCCTGTGAATTGGTTTTTTCAGGCGAAAGCCTTCTCCTCCGTACCGGCACCCTGCTCGTCGGGCACCCTGACCGGCGACCGTACGAGGTAGCTCTTACTGGCCAGCGCCCACGCCTGGTACTGATCCGGGCTCAGATCCGCTTTCTCCAACGACCCGTATTTTTCCTTGAATGCTTCCTTGCAGTGCGCGAAGGCGAAATCTGTTCGGTCGTTCCGAACACTACCGAGTTGTTCATCTTCGCCCTCGGAATCTTCCATGAACAAATCCGACTCCACCACTTTTTCCACGAACGGCATGATCGCCTTGTTTTGCAGCAGGTACAGGCCGACGATGAACAAAATCAGCAACAGCACTGAATACTTCCGTAACATGGCACTCCTCGGGTATGGGCTACTTGTTGGCTTGTTATGATGGCGCTCGGGCGCTCTGAGACGGCGATCAGTGTCGTTGACGACGCCTAAACGCACATGATCATAACAAAGAGGGGATGATCGCGAAATTGATTGATCACTTGCCCTACGCTCCTGCCTGATGTCATCACAACCGGCCCAATGAAGTCCGAGCACCCGCTGATCGTCGCGATCTCATCGCGGGCTTTATTCGATCTCGACGAGTCTCACCGTGTTTTTGAAACGGAAGGGAAGGAACACTATTGCCGCTATCAGATCGCGCGCGAGGAGGACATCCTGCCTCCTGGAGTTGCCTACACGCTGGTCAAGAAGCTGCTGGCCATCAACGAACGCTCCGAGGTACCGCTGGTTGAAGTCATTCTTTTGTCCCGCAACAGCGCCGATACCGGCCTTCGCATCTTCAATTCGATCCGCCATCACGAACTGGCGATCAGCCGCGCCGCATTTACCAGCGGCCAGAGTCCATTTCAATACATCGCCGCCTTTGGCGCACAGCTATTTCTGTCGGCGCACGCGGACGATGTGATCCGGGCGCTGGACGGCGGTTTTGCCGCCGCGACGATCGTCGCGTCGAGCGCCAGTCACAGCGCATCGCCTCAGCTTCGCATTGCCTTCGACGGGGATGCCGTACTGTTTTCCGACGAATCCGAGCGGATCTATCGCACCCATGGGCTCGATGCGTTCACCGAAAACGAGGCCACCGAGGCGCGGAAGCCGCTGTCTGGCGGGCCCTTCAAGGAGTTCTTGGCGGCGCTGCATTACATCCAGACCCGGTTCCCGGCCGACCAGGCGCCGATCCGGACTGCCCTGGTGACCGCCCGCGCCGCTCCGGCTCATGAACGGGTTGTCCGGACACTGCGCGCCTGGAATATCCGAATCGCGGGCCATGTGCCGCATGGCATCGCCAACACCTGACCGGCCACAACTCGTGGCATTGCGTGCGAATCCGAAACACGACGACTGACGCCAGTCGAAACGCGTGGCCGCACCGGTCATTCAATCGTAGTTCGGGTGGTCGTGTTCGTGGTAATGGTGCTCATCGGCAAGGAGATCGTCGACGAACAAGTGGAACAAAGCCATCACACCGACATGAGCGCCGGTGCGGCTATTAACCGGAACCTGCGCCGCCAGCCCGAGCTGGAAATACTCGCCGAACCAGATCAGTCCCGGATTGACCGTACCGTTGGTCTGGCCGGCGCAGAACCCGTTCAGACAGCTCTCCATCGCGAACTCGACCACCGGAATCAACTGGCTGAACGGGCGGGTCAATCCGACATCCTGCACGAAGTTCTGCAGATAATGCAGGCTGTACTGCACGGTGAGGCCCCAGATCAACTTGTTCGGCGTCGCGGTGACGCCGGTATCGACCACGGAACCGTCCGGGTCCAGAGACAGAACCGGCTTCCTCTCGGTCGGGAACGCCGCCCCGAAGGTACCGGTGACCGCGAACGGCCGCCAGAAATTGGCCGACCGGGGCAGATCACCCATCCCCTTGCCGAAGAACAGTGTCGGATAGATCACCGAGACCGGGTCGGAACCGATCCGTTGGTCGCCGGTGTTGCCGACGGCGGCGTCGACCCCGATGGAGGCGATGGTTTCATGCAGATCACTGGTGAAGAACTGGTATTTGGTCCCCACCAGCAGGTTACCGAAGCCGTGCATGCTTTCGCCGCCGTCCGGTTCGACCCGCCGGAACTCACCGCCGAAGACCAGACCCCAATGCTCGGTGATCGTCGCCGTATAATCGGCGGAGACGCCGGTGCCGATCTGCGACGGCACCTCGGTAGTGCCGGATTCCTTCAAATGACTGACGAGCAGGGAGAACTCGTCCATTACGAAAGGATCGTCGACCTCGAAGGTCGTAGGGAAGATCCGCTTGCCGGCGTACCCGTGGGGCCAGGCCGGAAAGGATAGGGAAAGAAGCGCGGCGCTGATGATGCCGATCGCCGCGTGAGATCGGCCCGGAACGGTTTCCACGGCCTACGACTCCTGTTCGAGAGAGAGACTGCATTTCACTCATGCCAGGCTGCGCACTGCACTGGGCCGGGCTCGGCCAGCAAACGCCAAAAGGTCAGGATCTGTTTACAGATGCAGCGCTCGCCGAGGTCGGCATGAAAATCCGGGTGCAGGACCAGTCGCTCCAGACAGTGGACGACATGGGTCGCGGCCGCCGCCGAAGGCGACCGGCCGTAGCTCAGCAGGTGCGCCCTGAGTTCAGCGCGCAGGTGGTCGATGCTTTTCATCGGTAGGATGTCCATGAAAACTAATGGCAAGCGATTGGACCGGACGCGGTGAGACGACCCCTCATCCCCTCAGAGAACACTGCAGGAAGATGCGTTTCAGCGCATCTCTGGAAGGACAATCGAGGCAGACGAAATCGGTCGCACACAGATGTCCCGCCTCGATGAGCTGGCAGAGTTTCTGCCGGTCCACCTGCAGCCGGATGCGTGGACTGGTCGATCGGGTTTCCGCTGGGACGATCGGCTTCATACGATTCTCCGCGCCGGCGGGTACTGATCGGGTGGAAGACGCACGACTCGTGCAGGAACCGTCAGCAAACGGGGGACCGTCCATCCTCGGATCTCGCGGCACTGCCCGCCTTGCGGCACGTCTCGATGGGCGCGCCGGGATCACACCTGGCTACCTCAACGCGGCCAGCACCGAAACGACCGAACGCTCCAGCGCCTTGGCGATGAAAACGTCGAAAGCCGCCTTGCCGAAGACCTCGCCCGCCTTGCTGAACTTGGCGCCCTGGCTCCGCTGTTGCACGACGGGAGCGGTCACCGGCACGGCGGCACCGACAATTCGGTTCAGATCCGCCGGATCCAGCGCCACTGGATCGTAGTGAACCGTCAGGCTGCCGGTGCGAGAACTGATATGCGTTGAACGGACCCCGGGGAGCGCAGCGAGATGCGCTCCGAGCCCAGGCGCCTTTCCCGGAAAACGTCGGGTCATCGTCGACCGAAGTCGCAGCCGGCCGGGAATATGGTGGATCTCTCGTGACATGGAACGGCTCCTCAATACTTAATGCGAACGATTCGCATTTAATGCTACGCCCGTACCCCGAAAGGCGCAAGCATTTTTTTACGAGGGAGTAAGGAGTACGCAGGGCATCGAATTCGACATTGACGCCGAGCTGCCCCTTCCACGGCCTCCGACTGCCGGTTGCCCTACCGGCATGACTTCTTGCCGTGAATGCACTGCGGAAGATGGATAAGGCGCGCCGCGCCGCATCCGCGGCGTTGTCGTTTACCTCAGACTGGGAATCGCCGGATGCGCTGCACTTAAGCGCCGCCGGGCGTCGAAACCGGGGTTTCGGACAACGACTGCGGCAGACGCGGGTTCGCGGCACGCAGCATGATGGCCAGTGTGGCCGAGTTATGTAACAGCGAAGCCGCCAGCGGGTGCAGCAGCCCTGCACTGGCCCCCAACAGCACGGCGGAATTAAGCCACACATCGAGCGTGAAGTTGGAGCGGACCCGCGCCACCGCATCGAGCGCCAGCTCGCGGGCGATGGCCAGATCGGAAAGCCGATCGCGCAGCAGCAGCATGCCGGCGAGTTCTCGCGAAATCGTCGCTCCCCGCGGCATGCAGACGCTCACCGCCGCGGAAGCCAGCCCAGGGGCATCGTTGACACCGTCACCGACAAACACGATACGATGCCCCGCTGCCGCCAGCTCCCGGATCAGCTCGGCCTTGTCTTCGGGATGCCGTCTGGCGTAAACCTGGTCCAGATCGAGGTCCAGCGCCAAAGCATGGGCTTTGTCGGGGTGATCCCCGGTCAGCATGATCAACTGCTTCACACCCAGCCGCCGCAGACGGCTCAGCGTCTCCGCGGCGTCCGGCCTCAAGGAGTCGCGCAGCGCCAGCAGACCGACCACCGCCCCGTCCTCGGCCACGTGCAGCAAGGTCTTTCCTTCGGCCTCCAGGCGTTCGATCTCACCTTCGCAGCAGGCGAAGTCGATGCCCTCATGGTCTTCCAGAAAGTGCCGGCTGCCCAGCAGCAGCGTATTGCCGTTCACCCCGGCCTTCAAGCCATGGGCGACGATATACTCGACATCACCGTGACCGATGTGCCCGACCCCCGCGTGCTGCGCCTGCCGCACCACGGCCTCCGCGAACGGGTGGCGGGTGTGTTCTTCCAGCGAGGCGACCACTGCCAGTAACTCGTGTTCCGAACGTTCGCCGCGCAACGGCACGACGTCGGTGACTTCCAACAGACCATCGGTCAGCGTGCCGGTCTTGTCAAAGATCACCGTATCCGCTGACGCCAGCGCTTCCATCACGCCGGCGCCCTTGAACAGAATCCCGGCCTTGGCGCTGCGGTACATGGCCGATTTGAAGGTCACCGGCGTCCCTAATTTCAGCGCGCACGAATAATCCACCAGGAACGCCGACGCGACGCGACGCGGGTCGCGGGTGGCCGCATACAGCAGAGCGCCCAAACCCAGCGTCAGGTAGACCAGGCGGTCGCCGAGCCGCTCCGCCAGCCGCTGCATTTCGGACGGCCGCCGCATCGCCTCTTCGACGTAGGTATTGATGCGGGCGCTGGTCGTCTCCGCACCGACACGGGTCGCACGTAGTTTGATGCTGCCCTCGATGACCAGGCTTCCCGACAAGACGGGATCCCCCTTTTCCCGACGCGACGGGATGCTTTCACCGGTCAGGCAGGACTGATCGATCAATGCGGCGCCGGCCGCGACCTCGCCGTCCACCGGAACGGCGGCACCGGGGCCCAATACGACCAGATCCTGGATCTGCAGACAGTGCGCCTCGATCTCGATCAAGTCGCCTTCGCGTTCGATCCAGACACGTTCAATCCGCGGCCGGAGCAGGGACTGCAGCAGCGCATCAGTTTGCCGCTCGTTCTGGTGATCGAGGTATTCGCCCGATTTCAGCAGCGTCCGGGTGGCGTTGGCGGTGAAATAGCACCCCTGCCAGGCAGCGATGCTGACCGCGATAGCGTCCAGTACCTCGATTTTCAAACCCCGGCGGCCCAGGGTTTGCAGCCCCTTCAGCACGGTGCCGCCGATGTTAGACACGGTCACCAGGACCTTGACAGGCATCGGTAAGAACGGCACCGCGAGCGTCGCGAGACAGGACAGCAGCAGCGGGACACGATGGGGATTCGGAACAGCCGCGCCTGAAACCGGTGCAGGCGCGGCGATCGAGGCCTCAGTGGGCGCCGCTGCGGGCGACCAACCGGCGATCAGCTTGAACAGTTCCGCCCGGAACTCTGAGCCTTCGTCGTACTCGGCCAGGATCGAACTGGCATACACGTTGAGACGCACCCGGCGCGAGCCCGACAGAGCCGAGATGGCGGTCTCCAGCGCCTTGGCATCGCGGCACACGCACAGCCAACGCACGCGCAGCCGCACACGCCCCGGCAGTTCATGCACCACCACCGCCGCCGCAAGCGTGTTCTCCCGATCCTCCGAAGGTTTGCCGAGTCCTTCGCCCCGGTCTTTCGGGGGCGTCGGCTGAGGACCCGCGTGCCGCCGGTTGCCGCGGTCTCGTGTCGGTTCCGGCGGTGCGTCCTGAGTGGGCCAGCTCCAATTGAATAGCGAATCCAAAACCTGCTTCCCGATTCCTGTTGACAAACCCGCGCGACGGAATCCGGTAACAGCCTCAACACTTCGCCGCGCGCTTGATCGGACACAGCTTACGCCGTGTGGCCTTGTTTGCAACACCCGGCCAGTGCATCCGCCGTTTCCGCGGCACCATCGGGGTAACGGCGGTGACCCGCGGGCGCTGGGACTTCGCCGCTAGTGCCGATCGACCACGTAGCCGTCGGTCAGGGTGCGGAGAAAGGCCGTGATATCGGCCACCTCCTGCTCGCTGAGTCCGAGCTTGCCCAACTCGTCCACATTGACGTTCTCCGCGACTTCCGGGGCTGGCCAGCATCGCTGCCACAGGGCGCTTCTCTCCGTGGTCCAGATGCGTTCACAACGGCGCCTGACGTCACGGTCATTGTAGAACTGCACCACGCCTTCGAGTGTCTCGAAATAGCCGTTGTGCATGTAGGGCGCGGTCAGGGCGATGTTACGCAAGGTCGGCACCTTGAACTTGCCCAGTTCCTCGGACCGCTTCACCACCGTGCCGAGCCCGCCGTCGACGAAATTTCTGCCGTCCGGATTAAATTTGGCAGGCAGACGGTAAAACGGATTTTTTGGGTTTTTCGGCACCCCCAGATTGTCGTAAGTAAAGTCCGTGAACAGCGGCGGCGTACCATCCTCGGCGGGCCGACTGGGATGACAAGCCGCACAGTTGCCCTTGGCCGGGTCTTCGTGCAGCGCCAGACCGCGGCTCTCCTGCGCCGTCAACCGGGCCTTGCCGGCCAGGTACGCGTCGTATTTCGACGTGAACCGGTTGAACACACGGGTATTCTCGAACGCCGCGATGGCTTCGGCGATCCGGTCGTACGCCCGATCCACATCATCGAGCGCCCCTTTGCCGTACACGCTTTCGAACAACGGCGCATAGGCGGCATCACGCACTTTGTCGACGACGCTGGCCTTGTCCGGATTCGCCATCTCCACCGGATTCAGGAAAGGCGCCTTGGCCTGTTCTTCCAGCGTCGCTGCGCGTCCGTCCAGAAACTGTCCGCCGACGAAGAGCCCCTCTTCCTCGTCGTAATGGAATGCCGGGCTGAAAGCGGCATAGCTCGCGGTCGGGCTGTTGCGGCCGCCGAACAAACCCCGCACGACGCCCTTCGAGGTCGGCCGCTTCGCGTTGCGGTCGGTAAACGCCGCCTGTGCGTCGTGGCAACTACTGCAGGATTGCCCCGCAGGGCTCGACAGGTTGGTGTCGAAAAAGAGTTCCCGGCCCAGTCTGGCCTTCAGCGGAAGCGTCGTACCTCCTGGCAGCGACTGCTCATCGGCCCATGATGCCGCCGCGGCCAGCATCCATCCCAACAACCCATACACTGCACGCTTGACTGGCGTCATCGATTCCCCAATCTCAGTTGTTATTAGGAATCATTATCATTTCATACTCGCGTACGGTCAAGCTCTCGGCAGAGCGCGCATTTGACCCGTTCGAGTTGAAAATTAAAGTCGTCGTTCCGGCAAGGATCGCTGGAACCCGGGTTCCCTGGACGGTAGGGTCCGAAAGCCTCCATGCAGCGTGGATGCCGGCGATCCTGGCCGGCATGACGGTGCCATGGCAAGACGGTGTTTCGATCATTCAGGAAAGTTGTTTTCAGTTATGTCCCAGGTCGACGCCGGGCGCCTAACCGAGCCGAACCGCGCCGGAGCAGGGATTGCCCGATACCGCAACGACGCCCGGTCGGCTGGTAAACGGCTTGCGGAGATCGGCGCCGTACGTTTCGTTGCCGCGCTTCCCGGGAATCCGGAGACGCAACCGACCCGGCAGGCAGTGTGTGGACCACATCAGCCGGGACCAATACTTCAGGCATTCGGTTTTGCGGCTTTCGCGGCAGCGTCGATCCCGTGCTCGGCAGCCACTTGATTGAGCCGCTCCGCATTCACTTCCGCGAGCAAAGCTTCGAATACCTCGCCCGCCTCCGCGACCAACTCCCGGCTTCTCTCGAAGCACGGCACGCCGGACGTCCAGGCCCCATGCCGAGGAACGAACCGCGGGTGCGGGAGGAACGCGCCCGCGGTGGCTACGCCGACACCGATGGCCACACCGCGCGCTATCTTATTGTCGAACAACTCGTTCATCTTCGGCATCGAACCAACTCAGCCGGACACAAACGGGGAAAACCAGCGACCACGCCCGCACTCCTCACGCTGTCTCCAAAAGGAGACAGCCGCGTGCGGCACTCGTGACCAAGCAACGGCAACCCCGCCCCCAGATGCTCAGGGACTTCGAAAAGCTCAACTCCCTGCTCCAGGGTCTTTACTT
>JALORT010000446.1 GCA_025458755.1 Methylotetracoccus sp. | reverse complement strand
ACCGTGACAAGCTCACATTCCCGGCCCACGCGATCGATGAAGCGCACAAACTCGTTCGCTGACGTAAAGCGATCCTTCGGCTCAGACGCGAAGCGATGCAGCGTGAAAATTCTTGGCACACCCCGGGTAAGCCTGCGCGCGAGCGACCACGCACCCAGGGCTCTGGCCGTGCCAAGCAGAGTTTTTCTAAACATGTCCAATGCAGTACCTTGTCGCTTCCTTATGGCACGGTCATCCTCGATTTGTGAAAAGAGCCCAAGAGGACGATAGCGTTCATTGCCGGCAGTCTTCCGTTCGAACGTCGGCGCCAGTGCCAGACGTGATTAACTCCCGCTGCGCGGCCGCAATTGCGGACTCGCGCCTCCCGAGCTTTCTTCATGGCGAGTCCTGTTGATTTAGCAACTCCAACTGCCGCGCCATCAGAACCAATTGCTCGGCGATGAGCGCTTCCAACGGCGACTGAACTGATGTACTCATCAACTGGATAACTTCCGCGGGACCCGCCGTGCCCGCGACGACTGCTGGCCCAGACTCCATCGCGGATTCGCTGCTCGACGAAACAGCGTGCGCGGAAAGAAGGGGCTCGCTGGGCGCTGTGGCGCGCCCATTACCGGCGGGTTCCACCCAATGCCGTTGCCGCTCGAACGGATACGTGGGCAGACTGACGCGAAACCGTTTCTCCCCGCCGAACATGTCCGTCCAGGGGATTGCAGCCCCTCTGACCCACAGGCGAGCAAGCGCCACCATGACGGACTGTGATTCGGATATCTCTGGCAGGCCCAGCGACGCCACGAATGCATGCTCGTCAGACGCCTGCCGCTGGGCTAGGGACGTCAGCGTGCCTCCGGGACCGAGTTCGATCACGCCAGAGCGGCCCCGGGCGAGCAGCGTACCCAGCGCGGCGGAGAACCGCACGGGGACGCGAAGATGAGACTGCCAATATCCGGGGGAAGTGGCCTGTTCGTCGGTCAACATCTCCCCGGTCGCCGTGGAGATGATCGGAATACTCGGTGGGCTAAGGTTCAGGCGGGCGACCGCCGCGCCGAACGCCTCGACAGCCGGGTCCATCATCGACGAATGAAACCCATGCGAGGTCCGGAGTCGCTTGCAGTCGATGCCTTGGTCCCGGCATAGGCGTTCGACAGCCTCAATCCGGTCGATCTGGCCGGACAAGACGGTCAAGTCAGGGGCGTTGATAGCCGCAACCTGCAACTCGTGATCAGCGCCGATCTTCGATGCCTCCAGCTCCGACAAGCCCAACGCGAGCATCCCTCCGGGAGGCATATCCTGCATCAGCCGCCCGCGTTCGATGATGAGCCGCATGCCTTCAACAGGGGCCATGATGCCGGCGATGGCAGCCGCCACAAACTCTCCGACGCTATGTCCGACCATCACATCCGGTCGGACGTGGAGCGAAAGCAGATGGCGAGCCAGTGCGTACTCGGTAGCGAACAGTGCGGGCTGGGTATAACAGGTCTTCTCGAGCAGTTGCGCCGCCCGATCCCTAGACCCCACGTTAACTGTCAGCTCACGCAGGTCGATGTCCAAGTGCACATCAGAAACCGCGAGGCATTCATTCATCGCCTCACGGAAAGCAGGGCTCTCCTGGTATAGGTCGTTGCCGATTCCCGGACGCTGCGAGCCCTGCCCCGGAAATGCGAATACCAGTTGCTCCGAGGGTCGGCCCCCGTCGCCGGCGACGATGCGTGGTCCGCGCCGGCCACGAAGACCCTCGATCAGCTCCGCGCGGTCTGCCGCCACCACCGCAAGCCGGTGCTGGTGCATTTTCCGTCCCACCGCTAATGTGAAGGCGACATCCCCGACCTTGAGCTCAGGGTCTTCGTCCAACCTCTCTGCTAGCGCCTGCGCCAGCAACGTCAATCCGCTTTCATAGCGGCAACTGAGCAGCGCCACCGGAACCCTCGTCACAGCGTCGCCAGAATCCGTTTCTGGCGGCTGTTCGACGACGACGTGCGCGTTCGTACCACCGACCCCGAATGAACTGACGGCGCCTCGCCGTGGCCACTGGTCCGGAGCCCATGGCTCGGTCGCTGGAGTCACGCGGAACCGAGTCTGATCGAGATTAAGCGCGGGGTTTGGTCGCTGGAAGTGGAGAGTCCCTGGAATGATGCCGTGCTTGGCGGCCAGAGCCATCTTGATCAATCCCGCAGTGCCGGCGGCATGTATCAAGTGCCCGACATTACTTTTGACCGCACCCAGCACACACGACTCAGCCCCTGCCGTCGAGGAGCGTCGGTAAACCTGAGTCAGCGCCTCTACCTCGATCGGGTCACCCAGGGGAGTCGCCGTGCCGTGAGCCTCAACATACGTGATACTATCCGGCTCGACGTCGGCTGCCCCAAGCGCCATGGCGATGACTTCGGCCTGCCCGGCGACACTCGGGGCAGTGAAGCTCATTTTGTCAGCGCCGTCGTTGTTGATGGCCGCGCCGCGAATCACGGCATAAATGTGATCGCGATCCGCGACCGCTTCGTCGAGACGCTTCAACAAGACAAGGGCGGCGCCCTCGTTGAAGGTCGTGCCGCTGCCGTCCGCATCGAAGGATCGCGTGTGCCCATCTCTCGACAGCATGCCGCCTTCCTGATACAGATAACCCTGTCGCTGTGGCAAGCTGACCGACGCACCGCCGGCAAGCGCCATATCACACTCGTAGCTCAGCAGGCTTTTAACGGCCTCCGCGACGGCAACCAGCCCAGTCGAACAGGCCGTGAACACGCTGACGCTGGGTCCAGTCAGATTCAATCGATACGACAACCGCGTCGCGGGGAAATCCCCCTCGTTAGCAATTGCCGTGTTGAATTCTCCATACCGCACCA
>JALORT010000445.1 GCA_025458755.1 Methylotetracoccus sp. | reverse complement strand
ACGAATATCCTGTTCTGGCCGCCATTTCCGGTTTCGCGAAGGGTGACACCCGTATGGACGGTCTTGCTGAACTTAAGGTCAAGGAGAGCGACCGTCTGGCCGCCACAGCGGCTGGGCTCTCTGCAAACGGGGTGCGGGCCACGGTCGATGGCGACACACTCATCGTGCATGGCACAGGTCATGTCCCCGGCGGCGGACGTGTCGCCACTTATCTCGACCACCGTATTGCGATGGCTTTCCTCACCATGGGCCTCGCCAGCAGCTCGCCCGTTGCCGTCGACGATACCAACATGATCGCGACGAGTTTCCCTGAATTCCGGCCTCTGATGGAGCGGCTCGGCGCGGCGTACGTCTGACCCTGCGGTCAATCCGGCCGCGCGCAATCCTACTGGAAAACGGACTGTCCGAACGTTCCACGGTCTTTGTCGCCGCGGCACGGCGGCGGCAGGATCGTCTGGCGCGCAAATGACCGGCGCGAAGGCCGCGGGCTCGTTCGCGAACGCCGGCTGGAACGCGACACCACCGTCGAGAACTGATCCGCCGTGCATCACCGCCGTCGGATCTAATCTGCAAGCCTAACCACCGGGTCCCTGCTTTCACCCGCGCTCTTTTCGTTGGAAGCGGTCCACGAAGATGTCTTTGCAGCGTTGCCAGCGGCCAGGGATTTTGTGCTCGCAACCTGGGTGCCGGCATAACATCGCCGGATGTTCGCACACCGCGTTTTTCCGGACGGGTGAGTGGATGTGGCGGGCCCTGCAAAGGATCGGCAAACGGCGTCGATATCACCGGCGGCAAGCCAGCCTTCGCGCGCACCGGCTTTGGCGGCGATGCAGTCGGCGCCCAGTTCGTCCGGGCCCGTCACTTCGTGCGCGCACTCATGCTTGAAAATGAACAGCCGGACGCTGTTGGGAAGACGCTTCATGAGAAACGGGTTGAGATAAAGGCCCTCTCCTGGAACCGACATGCCCTCGGTCGGAATTTCGCTATCCATTATGACGGGGGTTTGCCCGCAGCGCAGCGTCCGTCCGCCAATGTTCACGGATAGGCCGTCGCTTGCGACTGTTTGAGATCTGGCTTCTGACGCAAGGCCCACTGCGGCATACGCTAGGGCCGACACTGCGGCCACGGCCGTACGTTCCCACTGTACACGCATCACCACTCCTCCCCGCGCCGGCGTGGCTGCTAGAGAGTGGGTTGGATTGTGCGCGTGTTATGGCCGGCCGCAGGCCATTCTGCGAAAGTTGCGGCAACGCTTGAGCTTCCAGTTGCCGCAGAACGAGGCCAGAGCCCGCTGGCTCTGGCCCTTGGAGCTTAGCTGAGCGGACGATCCTGGTTATCGTAACGCGAGTGGGTGCGCGACGAGCCGAGGCCACTGAGGATGAGAACGCCAACGATCGGCGCAATCAGAAGCCAGGCAACGAGATAAATTCCGGCATTTTCCATGATGGTCTCCAGATGATGATCTTCGCCCTCGCGTGATGGCGCGGACATGGCGATAGAACTCAGAGAAGGCACGGCCGTTCCGAATGCGAGCGAAGCGCTTCGGCGTGTGGTGTGCGGCGGGTCTGGAAACGGCCCCTGCTGCTTTCAGGCGCCGGCTGTCAGCTCGGCGATAATTCCGGCAGGGACTGGCTTTGAGACAAAAAGATGCGGAATACGCCCGAGTTCCGGGTGAACGAGATCCGATCCGCTGACGACGATCACTTTGCATCCCTGTTCGACGAGATGCGTCGCGAGCGGCAGGCCGCTGTCTCCGTCCGCGAGATTGAGATCGACGATCGCTATGTCGGGCTTCAGCACCTCTGCAGCGTCCCATGCGTCGTCGCTGGAATAGAATGTGCCAACCACCTGCGAACCGGCCTGTTCCACTTCGAAGGCCAGTTCCATCGCCAGCATGAGATCGTCTTCGCAGATCATGACGCGTTTCATCGGAGGCGAGCCTCGCGTGTTCAGCACGACGGGACAACACGATGGGAGCGGCAAAGTTCCCGTTCCGGGACCCCCGGGTCCAAGCGTCAGGGGGAAACAGAGACGACGCGGCAGTCGAATCCGTGCGGTTGCAGAATATTGCAGAGCCGGCCGGGTTCGACCTTGTTCTGATAGGGCCCCAGGCTGACCCGGTAGGCGGCACCCATGCTTCCGAACAGCACGGTCCCGGTTTGTGGCTCCTCGATAACCGGCTCCAGCCCTTTCAGGCTTGTTTTGTGCTTCGATACGAGCCGCGCGAGCGTCTGCTCTGCGTCTTCGCGCGAGTTCTCCGCCGCGATCTGGAGGCGGTATGGTCCGGGCATAGCGGCAGGCTGGGCAACGTCTGCCGAGGCCGTGGGCCCCGCCGCGGTCGCAATTTGAACCGGTGGTTGTGATGCGGCTGTGGTGTCGCGTCCCGCCGTCTCGGCAAATGCAATCACCGCTGGCTTGGCGGCGGCGGTCTCGGAGGTCGCCGTCGCTGCGCCCCAGGCCGGTTCGGCCTTACTGGCGGCCTCGACGGGCTTGCTGATCGAGGCCGTTTCGACGCGCGCTGGAGCAGGAACAGTCTTTGTCTCCGCCACCCAACTGACCGGCACGGGCGCTGGCGTGTCGTGCACCGGTGACTCTTGCGCTGCCGCCACCTGTTCGGCCGGGCTGGCATCTCCACCAGCGCTGCCGCTGAAGAGCGACCCGAAGAATTGCGTAGCGGCCTGACCCGCATTCGTCAGCGTGGCCGATGTTGCTGCTGCGGCATCGCTCACGGTCTCTGCGGCCGTCGCAGCGCTCGGCGCCGGAGAAGGTGAAACCTCAACCGGCGGAGCGGGAGGTGCAGGCTCCGGCGCCGCCGTAGGAGCCGCCGCGACCGGGGG
>JALORT010000058.1 GCA_025458755.1 Methylotetracoccus sp. | reverse complement strand
TTCCGCATTTTCGAGATTGATCCGATGCGTTTCGGTGCTTCCTACGAGGCCTTTCTCAACGCCGTCCACACGGGCGATCGCGACAGGGTGAATCGGGCCTATACCGAGTCGGTGGCCAACCGCACCCCTTATGACATCACCCACCGACTCCTTTTCCCGGATGGTCGCATCAAGTACGTGCATGAGCGTTGCGAGACCCTCTATGCCGCGGACGGCACCCCGGTTCTCTCGCGCGGCACCGTACAGGACATTACCCAGAACCGGCTGGCTGAAGAGGCACTGCAGCTTTACGCCAGTGCCTTCCAACACAGTGGGGAAGCGATCCTGATTTCCGATCGGGACAACCGCATCGTCGACCTCAATCCGTCCTTTACCCGACATACCGGATACACGCTTGAGGACTTGCGCGGCCAGAATCCGCGTGTCCTCAGCTCCGGCCATACTCCCAGGGAAACGTATCAAACCATGTGGGAGGACCTGAAACACTCAGGCCATTGGCAAGGCGAGCTCTGGGATCGAAGCAAGACGGGCGAGATTTACCCCAAATGGACCTCCATCTCCGTCATTCGTGACGAGCAGGGAGAGATCACGCACTATATCGCGAGCTTCACGGACATCAGCGAACGCAAAGCCGCGGAGGAGCGCATTCACCGGCTCGCCCACCACGACATGCTCACCGGCTTGCTCAACCGCTTCAGTCTGGAGAGCAGGCTCGAACAGGCGGTGTTCTCTGCCCGGCGTGAGGGCGTGCAGTTGGTGGTGATGTTCCTTGATATGGACCAGTTCAAACTCATCAATGACACGCATGGCCATCACGTCGGGGACGAATTGCTGGTCCAGGTGGCGCAACGCCTGCAATCATCCGTGCGGGAGAGCGACATTGTGGCGCGCCTGGGTGGAGACGAATTCGTCGTCGTGCTGACGAGCCTGGAGACTGGCTTTGTCGCCGCCCCCGTCGCCAGCAAGATCGTCCATTTGCTCAGTCAGCCCTATCACCTTGCGAGCGTGGAACTGCATACCAGCCCCAGCGTGGGAATCAGTATTTTCCCCGACGACGGCGACGATGCGGAAACACTGCTGAAGAACGCAGACCGTGCGATGTACCATGCAAAGGATCATGGACGAAACAATTACCAGTTTTTTGCTTCCGTCCCGATGGCAAAGTCGGCGAACGACTAGACATCGCGAATCGGAAGGTGCAGTACCTGGAGGTGGTGCGCGACGAGTATGACGTGTTGGCGCAGGAACTGCCGCAGTTGCCCAACGCGTCATTATTGAAACCTGGGATGTTGGCTGGCCTAATGAGATACGCTGGCGCATCCGAGGATGCGTTCCTTACGACCCTAAAAAGGCTAACCCGCGCTCGTCAAGCCGCAGGTTGGGCGGCGGCACAAACTGAATCGCAGGGGGGTTCACATGGGTAAGCACAGTCATCAGCACGACCATCGAGCGCAGGGCGAGCAGATCGCCCCTGCCGGTAAGCATGCTCAGGTCGACGCCCACGCCGGTCACGACAAGCATGCCGGCCACAGTGTGGCGATGTTCCGCAACAAGTTCTGGCTCACGCTGCTGCTCACGATCCCCACCGTGGTCTGGAGTGAAATGATCCAGCAGTGGTTCGGCTACGCCGCACCGCGGTTCGCCGGATCGGCGTACGTTGCGGCAGTGTTCGGTACGCTGGTGTATTTCTATGGCGGCTGGCCGTTCCTGCACGGCGGCTACCGCGAGCTACGCGAGCGCCTGCCGGGCATGATGACGCTCATCTCGTTGGCGATCACGGTCGCTTTTCTGTATAGCGTTGCCGTCACTCTCGGCCTCGTCGCGGGCATGGATCTCTGGTGGGAATTGGCGACGCTGGTGGTGATCATGCTGCTGGGTCACTGGATCGAGATGCGATCGATCACCCAGGCGCAGGGTGCTCTCGACGAACTTGCCAAATTATTACCGGATACTGCCGTGCGACTCGATGACGACGGCGACACCAGCGAGGTTCCGGTGGCGGCATTGAAGCGCGGCGATCTGCTGCTGATCAGACCTGGCGCGAGCATACCTTCAGACGGTGTCGTGAAGGAGGGGACGAGCGCGGTCAATGAATCGATGATCACCGGCGAGTCGAAGCTGATCGGCAAGAAGCCCGGTGCAACGGTGATCGCCGGCACCATCAACGGACAAGGCTCGCTGCACATCGAGGTGACCGGTACCGGTGACGAGACCGCGCTCGCGGGCATCATGCGGCTGGTCGGGCAGGCGCAGTCATCGCGCTCCCGCGCCCAAGCACTGGCTGATCGAGCCGCTTTCTTGCTGACGATCATCGCCATTGCCTCCGCCACGCTGACGGGAATCGTCTGGCTCGCGGTCGGCCGGCCGTTAGACTTCACCATGGAACGCGTGGTGACCGTGCTGGTGATCGCCTGCCCACATGCGCTGGGGCTGGCGATCCCGCTGGTGATTGCCATATCCACCACGCTCGGCGCGCGCCACGGCCTGCTGGTGCGCGACCGGCGCGGCCTCGAAGAAGCACGGCTGCTGAATGCGGTCGTGTTCGACAAGACGGGGACGCTGACGCTCGGGTCGCATCGGGTCGTAACGCTCCATGCGGGCGAAGGGATCAGCGACCATGATGCGCTTCGCCTGGCGGCCGCCGTAGAGCGCGACGCCGAACACCCCATCGCGCAGGCACTGCTAACCAGCGCCGGGGAACAGGGCATCGATGTTCCGCATGCCCAGGATTTTGCATCCACGCCCGGCCATGGCGTGCAAGCGGTCGTCGAGGGGCGTCCCCTTCAGGTGGGTGGGCCCGCGCTGTTGGACAAGCTCGCGGTCACACCGCCGGAACGGCTTCGCCAAGCCGCCGAGACGGCGGCGGCCAACGGCCAGTCCGCGACCTATCTGGTCGAGGCCGACCGAGTGCTTGCCGTGTTTGCCATCGCCGACGCCATCCGTCCCGAGTCTCTGGAAGCGGTCAAACGTCTGCACGCAAGCGGGCTGGAAGTCGCCATGCTGACGGGCGATGCCAAGGCGGTCGCCGATACCGTGGCCAAGGCACTGAGCATCGATACGGTCTTTGCCGAAGTCCTGCCCGAGGACAAGGTGGCGAAGATCGAACAACTGCAAGCGCAGGGCAAACGTGTCGCGATGGTCGGTGACGGCGTCAACGACGCGCCTGCGCTCCTCACCGCCGACGTCGGCATCGCGATTGGCGCGGGGACGGATGTCGCGGTCGAGGCAGGAGATGTGGTGCTGGTGCGCAGCGATCCGCGCGACGTACCGA
Source organism: Methylotetracoccus sp. (assembly GCA_025458755.1). GTDB lineage: Bacteria > Pseudomonadota > Gammaproteobacteria > Methylococcales > Methylococcaceae > Methylotetracoccus. The sequence goes on along the minus strand of JALORT010000058.1, from coordinate 5,464 downwards.
CGATCATTGATCTCAGCAAGGCGACCTATCGCAAGATGATTCAGAATCTGTGGTGGGCGGCCGGCTACAACGTCGTCGCCATCCCGCTCGCCGCAGGAGTGCTCGCCAACTGGGGGATCTTGCTGCAACCAGCAATCGGCGCGGTGCTGATGTCCCTGAGCACCATCATCGTGGCGATCAACGCGCAGCTCTTGCGTCGCGCGTTGTAGCTCAGGTCAAACGTAGCCCCGTTCGCACTCGGGGCAACATGGCGCTGAACCTATGGTTTGTGAATGAGACACTCGGAACTGGCGATGCCGCAACCCCTTGTTTTGAGCTGACTGCCGGTGGATTTCATTCAGCATATCCGTTGGCGTCCGGAAATCGGAGACCCGTCGGTCATGGGCTGGGTCACGGTGGCCGCCTATGCGTTCGCCGCGTTCACTGCATGGCTTGCCGCGCGCAGAGCCGGCTACGCGCCGGGCGCGTGCCGCAGCTTGTGGGTTTTGGTAGCGATGCTGATGGCGTTTCTGTGCATCAACAAACAGCTCGATCTTCAATCACTTGTTACTGACGTCGGGCGGGTGTTCGCGAAGAAACAAGGGTGGTACGAGGAGCGTCGGCAGTTTCAGAAATGGTTCGTGCTGGGCGTCCTCGCCGCTTCGTTTCTCGTCACGACGCTGGTTGCCTTCCGGTACCGCGCCTTCTGGAAAAGGCATTTTGTGCTGGCCGCCGGACTCGCTTTTCTGCTGACTTTTATCGTCGTCCGTGCGGTGTCGTTTCATCATGTCGATGCCCTTCTGAAATCGAGGGTCCGGGGCATGAGGATGAACTGGATCCTGGAAATCACCGGCATCGCCCTGGTCTGGGTGGCTGCGCTGCTCGACTGCCGAAAACCCAAACGGTCCACCGCCGCGGTGCGGAAAGCGCGGCGCTGACACGATGAATACCGCGTTAGCTACGCACCGGCGTTGTGCTCGATCTTTCCGGAGTCGAATTTCCCAACACCCGGCGGAGACTTTTCCGTTCGCTCGAAGGGACGCCATTCACGAATGACGCCGCTCGCCGTGCCGGCAAAGGCGGCTTCGACGTCCGACCTCAGTCTTTCCACATCGGGCAGGGTGTGACCCATCAACAGGAGATGAAGGCCGCAGCCTTCCTCGAGCCGTCCGGGCGTCAGCACGATCGCTCCAGTGCCATCGCCGCCTCGCCGATAAACCAGAGGTCCCAGCCGGTCCAATGCTGCCGGCAAGTCCCAGCCGCGATGTTTGAGGCCGCCGCGTTGAACGACCATCACAGAGCGTCGAGTCCAGTCTCCCAGCAGCCGGTTGGCAAGGGTCATCGGGACGGACGTACCTCCCCACCGCCCATTGCACTCCACCCAGCGCAACGAGGCCGAGCGGACATCCGTCCCGCTGATAATGGCATCGAAACTGCAGCGGCCGAAATAGCCAAGGTGCTGAAACAGCAAAGCGAGTTGGGTGGCTTCGGTGGCCAGACGCCGACACAATGGCGGGGGGAGGTCGCACGGTGTCGCACCGATAAACTCGGATTGATCCCCGCGAACGATCTGATCGAACAGACCTTCCACGACGGGCAAACCTTCCTCGAGAAGAGGGACCCAGAGCTGCACCGAGGGGCTGGAAAGCACCGCACAGTCCCAGACACTGACGAGGAGCGGAAAGTGGGAGCGCCAGCCGAGGCTTTCCAGCAGGCCGAGGATCTGGCCCTGAAGCTCGTGCAGAGGCAGGGCGCGCACTGCCGCAGATTCGAGAACGAGGTTACCCGCGGAACCAGCGCTGTCCGGAATTTTGACCACGACCCGATCGGTTCGCCGAGCCAGTGCAGCGACTCGGACCGCAACCGCAGCTGGTCCCGACGCCTGGTAGCTCGGCGGGCGGGCATCGTGGCCCAGCACTTCAGTGACGCGTCGCGCGAACCAAAGCTTGTTGTTCACACGCTGCGTCAGCGTTGGTGGCGGAGCGGCCATGCTTATCTGCGCGCCGCTTGCCGCGGCGATCTGCCCGGCGAGTCGCCACGCGCTCTCGGTGCCGATGTAGGGAATGATAGTCAGGCGCCCTTGCCGGCGCGCCACGTTAACGATGGTGCGGAAGGTATCGGCATGGTCGGCACCGTGGAGGGGTAGTGGCGGGCGAGTGGAGTCGGACGGCAGAACCATCACCTCGGCGTTTCCCAGTGCCAGCGTTTCGCAGCAGTAGCGTTCGAAAGCCAGGTTGCGGCGGGTGCGGATCAGCACCAGATCATCATCGTCGGCGAGCAGCAGCGAACGATACTGCAGGGTTTCATCCTCGGGGCAAGAGAACAGGGTGATTTCCGAATGGTCTTCGAACAAAAGCGCGGGACCGTCGTCCAGGCCGGACGCTACGCCGCGGCCGAAGGCTTCACACAGAGGCAGTCCGGGTTCGTGCTTCAATATTCGCTGGGCGAGCTGCGATAGCCGCCGGTGCTCGGCGTCCGGGAGCAACACTTCGCATTGCCCCACGATCGGTAAAGCGGCACGGGTGCTCACGGCTCAGATGTGGTAGGAGGTCGGGCCGACACCCGCGAGGCGGCGAAGTCGCTCCAACGCGGGGCGCGTTCCCGCCACTGCAGCAGATGCCGGTGCAGAATCGTCTGGTCCTCAGCCGGGATGCGTCCCATGGCGGCGAACAGTTCGCCGCATTCGGCGATGTGACTCTCCATGGCCTCCGATTGGTGCAGCAGCTCTGCCAACAAGGCCTGGTCGAGTGCCTGCTCCGGCGGATGCTGGAGCAAACGACGCACGACCTCGAGGCCGTCCCGATGCTCTCGGTACATCCTCTTCAGCTCGGTCTTGCCGAGCAGCGGTAACAGCGCGGGGTAGAAATGTTCTTCCTCGAAAGCGATGTGAGCACCGGCAACGGCATCGATAGAACGCGCCACCCGCTGTGCCGATGCCGGGTCGTTGGACCGCAGGCACTGCGAAAGGTCGTGGAAGCCCCGGCCCAGCGCCGCATGATCGGCATGGAAGGCTTCGAATAGGTTATTCTTCATGTGCCGCATTTCCCGTTGTCCCATCGCTGTTCGAGTTGAAGCAAGCGCTAGGGAGTCCGCAAACGACATCATGTGCCGCCTGTACGGTTTCCGCGCCACCGAGCCGACCAAAGTCGAATGCACGCTGGTCCACGCGCAGAATGCGTTGATGGTCCAGAGCCGTCGCGACCGTGAGGGTCTGAGTCATGGCCACGGCTGGGGAATCGCAACCTATCAAAATCAAACTCCGCATGTCGAGCGTCAGGCATGGGCCGCGTATCACGGCGAGCATTTCCGGCGGGCGGCGGCACGGGCGCACTCGCGTACCGTGGTTGCGCATGTGCGGCGTGCAACCGTGGGACTCCCGGCGCTGGAGAACACTCACCCGTTTACGGACGGGCCTTGGGCATTTGCGCACAACGGTACGATACCCCGCTTCTCGGCGATGCGCGAGCGGATACTCGAACTTGTCGCGCCTTGGCGGCGCGGGGCTATCAAGGGTGCGACGGACAGCGAGCACTTCTTCCATTTGCTGCTCAGTCTTCGCGAGCGCGAGCCAGTACTCCCGTTGATGGAGATCGTGCGTTGCGGCGTCGAGCGGATCGTGGCCTGGTGCCGGGAGATGAACACCGCAGACAGGCTGGGCCTCAACGTGCTGCTCACGGACGGTGAGCAGATGGCGGGGTCGCGATGGGGCAGAACACTGTACTGGACCGAGCGCCAAGCCATTCATGACTGTGAGATCTGCGGCTTTCCGCACGTGGATCATACGCCGGGGCAAGAATACCGCGCGCTGGTCATCGCGTCGGAGCCGATCTCCCATGAAAACTGGCAGACGGTGCAGGATCGCAGCGTTTACCATGTCACGCCGGACCTGCGTCTGGCCGCGTCTGCCGTTGACAGTGGCTGATACCGGTGGAGAGGATTGCCTCTGGCTGCGCTCGAGGCACGAACTCCGCCGCGGCATTCGAGCGGCAAACCCTCGGTTCGGCTTTTCCCTACTGCCGATGCGCTTCGTTCTTCGCTCAGCGGGCGACAACAGTTCCGCTTCAAGGGGAAGCGTTGTCCCGTGCTGCTGCGGGTGCCCACAACAGCCAGGCCGAATGCTCTCCTGCCTCGAGGTGGGCCACGTGATATGGCACATTCGCCGAGGCGATCTCGCCGGCGATCTGGTGCACGGTCTCCGCGCCGGTGTTCAATTGGCGCAGATACCTGGCATTCCACAGCAACTGTCTCTCCTCCATGAGCCCGCAGCTGCCGAGCCAGATGGTTTCGGCGGTATCGCGCAGGCGGTGTCCGCTGTCCCAGAAACGCAGGATCACCCAGTGCTTCCCATCGGCGGCGCGCTTGATCATTCGCAACTGATCGATGAAGGATTGGTTGAAGTGCGGCAGCACCGGCAGTTGATCGAGCGTTACGGATGGACTCAGTCCGTGCAAAGCGGTCGACCAGGTCAGCGGCACGGCGTCCTGCCAGCCGGCGGCGATCAGTGCCGTGCGCAGCCCGGTCGGGGTTGCCGCCCATTGGAGATCCAGAACTTGGCTGGGGGCCCCGAACATTTGGGATCGCCGGCCGGGCAGATCGGCCCATTCAGTTCGGACCCACTCTTCACGCTCCAGGGTCTGGGGGATCAGGGGATGCTCGAAATCGGCGAGCGAGTGGGCCCGGCTTTCGACCAACAGCAGTCCGGCCAGTGTGATCGCGGCAACCCATCCCAACCCGTACCGCGGTGCCTTTTCACCGCGGTGGCGTCGGTAAGCAACGCCGAGCAAGATCAGCCAGATTAGCGCGATCGTGCCGGTAAATGCGACCGCTGACAGCGTGGCCGAGCCGAAGTAAAGGCCGGAAAAGCCGAGTGATCCCGTCAACACGGCGGCCCCCGCGTAGACCAGCCAGCGCCAGGCCTTGCGATCCAGGTCCTCCGCCATCAGCACGGCCAAAAAGCCATAGCCGACGGTGCCGACTAAGGTCGGACCGTCGATCGGTGACCTCGAATCCAGCAGCAAACGCGCCGAATGATCGAGCCCGAACGCAAAAGCCAACGCCGCCAGCCAATGCGCGAGCGCTACGTTACGCTGCTGCACCGCCAACCAAAGCGCGACCACCGCGCCGAGTATCCCGAACCCACGCTCTTGTCCCAAGGCTTTGACCAGCGTCAAGCCGTGGTCCGACCAGGGTGTTCTGAGGGCTTGCAGCGACAGCGGCATCAGGTCCAGACCGACCAACGGTGACAACAGCAGGCTCAGACCCAGTAGCATCACCGCCCATACCATCAAGCCCGGATAATCCCGTTGCCGGGGATCGATCAGCGGCGCGGTGAATCGCCCGAGCAGTGGGTGACGATTGCACAGATCGAACGTGTAGAGGATCACGCGGTGAGCGCGGGGCTGCAGCAAGAGATAGAGGTGTTTCGTCAGCCAGGCGGTGAACCACAACCCCGTCACCAACAGGATCAGCAGGACCACCAGCCGGC
>JALORT010000444.1 GCA_025458755.1 Methylotetracoccus sp. | reverse complement strand
CTGTGGGCGCGCCACCGTGCCAGGGGTAGCGGAGGGTCGACGCGTGACGTGATCACAAGGTGCATGTTGGGTGGCTGGTATGTCATGAAAAATGCCAGCAGAGCATGGACGGCCTCTTCGGTGATCAGGTGAAAGTCATCCAGAACCATGACCATCTCGCGGCCGGCGCATGCCAGTGCGGCGATCGGTGCGGCGAGGAGCTCCTTCCCGGCGGAACCACGAGCGGTTATCGGATGCCCGACGAAGGTTGTGCCTGCATGCGGGACGAGGAGAGAGAGTGCGGCCAGAAAGTAGTTCAGAAAGCGCGCCGGATCGTTGTCGTCACGATCAAGCGTAATCCAGACCGGAGTGGCTGCCGAGGAGGGTAAATCGTGCAGCCACGTGTTCAAGAGCGTCGTCTTGCCGAAGCCGGGAGGCGCCGAGACGACCGTGAATGGGCAGGTCAGAATCTTCGCAAGCAGCCCGTCGAGACGAGGTCGACGGAGTACCGGTGGGCACACCGGGGGAAGCTGTAGCTTGGAGGCAAGCAACGGAGCAGCTTCGGGCACGATAAGGTCCCTTGTGCAATGCGGCGGTTGCTTCCCGGCGAGGCGTCAGCAGTATAGCAAGAAGCGGGCACAATCTCAAGGGGAAAGTTGCGAGCGGGTATGTTTCATTTTTTGGGGTTGCGGTGTTCATGCCGCTACGACCCGAAATCTGACACATACCCCACTACAACTCTCCCCGATCCATCCAGCGCCAGACCAGGCGCATGACGGACGTTACAGTGATGAAGGCCGCGCCCAAGAAGATGAAATATGCGATCTCCGGCAGGTTGGGAACGTATTCGGATCGGGCATTGCTGGCAATGCTTGCACCGATCAGCAGGCCGACCAACATCAGCGAGAGCATGAGCCCGCGGGCATTCGTGGTCACTGAAGTGTTGACCAGACGGATCTGCTCCTCCAATTGGCTGGTTTCGACGTAAACAGTCAAGCGGCCACGCTGAAATTGCTTAATCCAACTCTGAACCGCATCTTCGAAGGCGGGAATGTTGCGGATGACATCTTTGGCGGCGCGTAGCGCCTGTACGCGTAGCATGCTGGTTACCCGTTCGACGTCGAAATTCGTGCGGAAAAGTTCCTTGGTGGCAGCCAGCAACGCTTCGATCAGTGGCAGCTGCGGATCGAGGGTGCGGACTGTTTCTTCGGCCTGGATCATGGCCTTGAGTGCCAGCGTCAAATCCGTGTCAAGGCGCAGTCCGGCGCGTGCCAGTGCATCGAACATGGCGCCCATGGCGGCTGCCAGCGACATGTTCATGTCGGCGAAGGCCGTGTAGCGCTGCATCAGGCGTTCGACATCCTGAATGAATCGATCCTCGTCCACTTCGGAGTAGCTGGTGGTAAGGCCCAGGACCACCTTGGCGAGCTCACGATTGTCGCGTTCGGCCAGCGACCAGATCAGGTCGGCCAGCACCAGCCGTTTGCCGCTGGTGAGCGTGCCCATCATGCCCAGGTCGAGAAAGATGATCTTCCCGGTATCCGTATCGACCAGTACGTTGCCTGGGTGTGGGTCACCGTGGAAGAAGCCGTCGTAGAGCACCTGTTTGACCATGGCGCGCATGAAGACCATGGCCAGCCCTGTCCGGTCCAGACCGGCGGCATTGATGGCCGCGACGTTGGTGATCTTGACGCCCTTGACAAACTCCTGGACCATGACGCGGGCGCAGGAGAACTCCGTGTAGACGATCGGAACGTGAACGTTGGGAAAAGTTGCCATGTTCTGGGCGAGGAGCCGCCCGTTGAATGCCTCGTTCGTATAGTCGAGCTCAAGCAGAATGTTGTCCGCGTACTCGCGCGTAATGCCGGCGATGTCGCTCTTGCGGGCCCAGGCAAAGCGATGCTGCGCCAGGCGCGTCAAGTCGCGCACGACGTTCAAATCGGCCCGCACCGTCACGTCGATGTCTGGGCGTTGGACCTTCACGACGACTGCGGTGCCGTCGGGCAACGCGGCGCGATGCACCTGCGCCGTGGAGGCGGCAGCCAGCGGCTTCTGATCCAACGTGGCGAAGATCTCGGCGGGTGGTCTGCCAAGCTGGGTCGTAATGATGCGCTCGGCTTCGGCGTAGGGAAACGGCTCGACCTGGCTCTGCAGCCGGGCCAACTGGGTGCGCCATTCGGGGGGCAGATCTTCGGAGCGGCTGGAGACGATCTGGCCCAGCTTTACAAAGGTCGGCCCCAGATCCTGGAGCATGTAGCGCACCGTTTCGGCGGCGCTCTCGTTCACCAGGGGCTTGCGTCGCCAGTAGATGACCCGTTGAAAGCCGCGGCGGATGGAGCCCAGCACCGGGATGGAGTCGAAAATGATGTCTTTGCCGTAGCGTGTCATCGTATCGATCGACTGGGCGATGCGCCGGTTTTCCGCAAAGTAGTTGCGACCGCCGAGGTTGAGCCGTCCTAATACGCGCCAGTAACGCCGGCCGCGATTGGGGCGATCCTTGAGCGGGCTGTCGAGGCCGGTGATTCCTTCAAGCACAAACAACCATGCGGTCATCAGACAGCCGCCAAGCATCGTCCAGAGCCATACCGGTTCTACGGCAACGATGGCGCCATTGTCGCCCAGCCCGATGGCCCAGTAGAAGATGACCGTATTAATAACCACCAGGAAGAGGCCGAAGGTCCAGATGACCACTTGACCTGTAAAGAAGACGATGATGGGCCACAGCAGCCAATTCCAGAAGGCAAACACCAGGGCCAGGACGGTAACGGTAATAAACATCACTAAAATCGTCAGCGGCACGACCATTTCGGGGTCTACGCCTGGCTGTGTCCGGATCTCCGCCGCCAGTTCTGGGTTGAAGCCGATACCGGGGA
>JALORT010000443.1 GCA_025458755.1 Methylotetracoccus sp. | reverse complement strand
TGCTCGACGGTCAGGGCGAGGTGATCTATGTCGGAAAGGCCAAGAATCTCAAGAAACGCCTGGCCAGCCATTTCGGACAGGGCGACGCGTCGAGCAAGCAGCGCGCGATGATTGCACGCGTCCGCGACGTGCACGTCACGGTCACTCACACCGAGCGCGAAGCCCTGTTGCTCGAGAACCAGCTGATCAAGGCACACAAGCCGCGCTACAACATCAATCTGCGCGACGACAAGAGTTATCCCTATATCACCGTCTCGACCCATCAGGAATTTCCACGAGTGTCGTTCCACCGCGGCGCGCGGCCGAAGCAGGGACGCCATTTCGGCCCTTTCGCCAGCGCCGGGGCAGTGCGCGAAAGCCTTAAGCTGTTGCAGAAGATCTTTCGGGTGCGGCAGTGTCGGGACTCGTTTTTCCGGAATCGGAGCCGGCCTTGCCTGCAGCATCAGATCCAGCGTTGCACGGCACCGTGTGTCGGACTGATCGACACCTCGGGCTACGCGGAAGATGTCGCCGACACGGTGCTGTTCCTTGAGGGCAAAGGCGATCGCTTGATCGGGCAACTGATCGAACGCATGCAAAAAGCCTCCGAGCAGCAGCACTTCGAACTGGCCGCCCGCTACCGCGACCAGATCGCTAGCCTGCGGACTGTGTTAGCGACGCAGGCCGTAGCCGGCGAAAGCGGCGATCTGGACATCATCGCAGCGGCCTGCCACGGCGCGATGGCCTGCGTCCAGGTGGTTTTCATTCGGACCGGGCAACTCGTCGGTGACCGTACCTTTTTCCTGCAGGCGCCCGACGACACCGATGCCGCCGCCCTGGTTGAGGCGTTCATCCCTCAGTACTACCTTGACCGACCCGTGCCGCGCGAACTCATCGTCAGTCACGAACTGCATAACGAAACCTTGCTGGCAGAGTTCCTGACCGTCCAGGCCCAGCATCCGGTCGGAATCTCCTCCCGTGTTCGGGGCGAACGCCTGAAGCGCCTGCAACTGGCGGTAACGAATGCCGAAAGTCTTTTGAAGTCCAGACTGTCCTCGCGCACGGACCAGCGCGACCGCTTCGATGACCTCGGCCGCGCGCTGGGATTGGACCAGACGCCGAACCGGCTCGAATGTTTCGACATCAGTCATCTGCAGGGAGACCAGACGGTCGCGTCCTGTGTCGTTTTCGATCGTGACGGGCCGCTGAAATCAGCGTATCGTCGCTTCAACATCGAGGGCGTGCAGCCCGGAGACGACTATGCGGCGTTGGCCCAGGCAGTGGATCGACGCTATCGGCGCATCCGCCGCGGTGAGGTGGAAGCGCCCGACATCTTGTTCATCGACGGCGGGAAAGGCCAGGTTCGGGCGGTGCAGGACGCGCTGGATGCGCTCGGCATGGCCGAAATCACGGTGCTCGGTGTCGCGAAAGGACCCGACCGCCGGGCGGGGATGGAGGTTCTCTTCCGGCCGGACCGCGGCAGTGGCATTGAACTGCCCGCCAGCGCGCCCGCGCGCCTGCTGATTCAACACATCCGCGACGAGGCACATCGCTTCGCGATCACCGGGCATCGCCAGCGGCGCCGGTCCGGTGCAACGACTTCGATTCTAGAATCGATCGAGGGACTCGGTCCCAAGCGGCGGCAGACCCTGCTGCAACATTTCGGTGGACTGCGTGAAATAGGCCGAGCCGGCGTCGACGCACTCTGCGGCGTGCAGGGCATCAATCGCCAACTCGCCCAACGCATTTATGAGACCCTGAACGAGCGGGATTCCTGACCATGGAACTCAATCTGCCTACCGCCCTGACCCTGCTGCGGATCCTGCTCATTCCGTTTCTGGTCCTGGCCTTCTACCTGCCCTGGCAGGGGGCGCACATCATCTGCGCCATCATCTTCCTGGTGGCCGCGATCACCGACTGGCTGGACGGCTATCTGGCACGCAAGATGAGCCAGACGACGCAATTCGGAGCGTTTCTGGACCCGGTAGCGGATAAACTGATGGTCGCTGTCACACTGGTGCTCGTGGTTCAGGCCGACCCGAGCCCCTATGTGGCCATTGCGGCGGCGGTCATCATCGGCCGCGAGATCACCATTGCTTCCTTACGCGAATGGATGGCGGAGATCGGTCAGCGCAATCGCGTCGCGGTCAGTTGGCTGGGGAAGTGGAAAACGACCACGCAGATGATCGCGATCATCACCCTTTTGTTCAGCATGGACGTCTGGGAGGACCCCCTGAAGCCCATTGGTCAGATACTCCTTGCGATTTCCGCTGTGCTTACGCTGTGGTCGATGATCTGCTATCTGAAAGCAGCCATCCCGGCGCTCCGCGAGCGCTGAGGGCGCCCGGCGCAGCCCGGGCCTGCAGCAAAGCCCCGTCCGCACTTGCTGTCTCGGCCGACTATTTGGTCGTCAGCGCCTTTTCGAGCTTGTTCTGCAGAATACTCGCTTCTTGGGCGTCGTCACTGGCCACGAGGATCATCACGAACACGCCGGTGTCGATTTTCAAACACTCGACGATCCCGGCCGTCTTTTCGCTCCACGATCGCACCGAATCATTATCTTTGACGATCCGCCCGGTTTTGTCGCCCAGCATGACCGCCTCGGCTTTGCTCAGGCAATCCGCCTGACTCAATACCGTGTGGACGTGATGCCAATAGACATTGGGTGCGGCGTGAACACCTGAGGCGCCACTCAACAGCAGCGCACCGACTGCCAAAGACGATAAACGCTTTACAGACATGGCATTTCTCCCTTGCTTTGGCTGAATGGAATTGGCGACGGACGGGCGCTCCAGCCTCTCCCGAAAAACGCGGGGTACAGCCGGCGGATCGAACCGCCGCCGTGGGCGCAGGTCCGCCGCGAACAGGATAATACACG
>JALORT010000442.1 GCA_025458755.1 Methylotetracoccus sp. | reverse complement strand
CTTCAGTTCCTTCAGTGACAGCGACAGGCACAGGATCGCCATGACTTCGGATGCGGCGACGATGTCGAAGCCGTCCTGCCGCGGAAAGCCGTTCGGCTTCCCGCCCAGGCCGACGATGATTTCGCGCAGCGCCCGGTCGTTCATGTCCATCACCCGCTTCCAGTGCACCTGACGAAGGTCCAGGCGCAGCGAGTTGCCGTGGTGAATATGGTTGTCGATCATTGCCGACAGCAGATTGTGCGCGACGCTGACCGCGTGGAAATCACCCGTGAAGTGCAGGTTGATCTCCTCCATCGGGACGACTTGCGCATACCCGCCGCCGGCGGCCCCGCCCTTGATGCCGAAGCACGGCCCGAGTGCCGGTTCGCGCAGGCAGATCACCGTTTTCCTGCCGAGCCGGTTCAGCGCGTCGCCGAGGCCAACGGTCGTGGTCGTCTTGCCCTCACCGGCAGGCGTGGGGCTGATCGCCGTCACCAGAATCAGCTTCCCGTTCGGCCGTTCGTTCAGCGCCTGGACGTACTCCAGCGAAAGTTTTGCCTTGTAGCGGCCGTACGGATCGAGTTCGGCCGCAGGAATGCCCAGGCGCTCCTGCGCCAGTTCGATGATGGGCTGCATGCGCGCGCGCTGCGCGATCTCGATGTCGGACATGGGGTTCTCCTTGGCTGGACGCGTTCCGGCGCCGAATTCGCTTCGGGGCGGCTGAACAGGCTGTCGTGCTGCACGCCTTGCGGGCGGACGACAAGACGGCGAATGGTAACAATTCGACCGCCGAGAATCAGCCATTTGCCTGCTGTCCTCGCCGGTTGCTGTGTGTGGGGACCAAGGGAGCCAACGGTCGTCATGGACGATACCGCGGGCGGGGCGCAGGCCCGCCCCGCTCGGTTCACTCCGTGACGGCCGTTCTGCTCGATTCGACCCCCAAGCCCACCGTGTTCGCGGCGTGTGACGCCGGCACGGTGACTTGAGATGAGCGTTTGGCGGGGTGCCGCAGCAATGAACCGCGCTCAGGCGGCCGGCCGACGCTTCACCCAACCGCGCGAGGCCAGAGCACAGCGGTTCGCGGCCGCCCGTTTCGCGTCATCGCAGCCGGAGTTTCCGCAGGCTTTTTCCAGCGCCACCGAGCATTTCAGGTGCCCAGGACGGGGCTGTTTCCGCACGAACGCGCAACGCGCCAGATGATAGCTTGGGTCATCGCCCCAGAAGTTCTGGTTCATTTCCGTGAGTTCCTCCAGCCGGTACTGCTCCAGCGGCTTGACCTGTTCGTCCGCCTCACGCCCGGCCCGCTTGCGAGCGATCAGCGAGCCGAAGTGTTCGCTGTGCGCCAGATTTTCCGCGATGCGGATGATCTGGTCCCGGAAGCGGCCGAAACTGCCGTTGCCCAGGTCGTCCTGAATCACGATGTCATCGATCAGCCCGATCGCCTTGGCTTCGTGCACGCTGATCGGCAGACACTGCTCCGTGAGTTGCTCGGCCAGATCGGCACCGACCCGTTTCGGCAGCGAATAGGTCCAGTACTCGGAACCGTACAAGCCGCCCATGCCCTTGTAATGGGGATTCAGCACGATGCCTTCCCGTGCCAACACCCGATCCGCACCCAGCGCCATCATCACCCCGCCGGCACCGGCGCTGCCGTACATCGCGGCGACGGTCACGTGGTCGGTCGCGGTCAGCAGGCTCTGCACGAAATCGTCCATCGCGTTGATGTTCCGCCAGGACTCTTCCGCCGGGTCGGCCGCCGCCTCGATCAGATTCAGGTGAATGCCGTTGGACCAGAAGTCCTGTCCGCCGAACAGCACGATGACTTTGGTCGGCCGCTGCCGCGCATACCGCATCGCCTGTTCCAGACGCCGGCAGTGGTCGGTTCCCATCGCGCCGTTGTAAAAGCGGAAATTCACGTAGCCGATGTCGTTGCGCTCTTCGTACCAGATGTCACGAAACGTCGCGGCGCGGACTTCCGCCTGGATCGGGATCGGCACTTCGGGTACCTCGGCCAACTGCTCGGCCAGCACCATCGCCGCCGGCAGCTTGAACGTCTCGTCCGGGCGCGTACGCTGCTCTTTCAGGTGGGAGATCCACACCGCCCCGTCGACGGCCGCCCGACAGATCGCGCCGTGTCGCTGCGCGATGATTTGTCCCGGCTTCCCGACCAGGGTGCCTTCTTCATGCGCGCCGTAGAGGTAGACCGGAAGCCCGCCGATCTCGTCCAGCACGCCCGGCGCACCGTCGCCGGAACGGACCTTTCTGAGAATCGTCGCCACGGAATCGCACTGCCAGTCGATCTGCCGGTGCGCGGTCGGCACGAACGGACGGTAGCGGCCCCGGATCTCGGCCCGTGAATAGTCGAGCGGTGCCGGCACGAACAGCCGGCTTTCGAACCGCCGCACCGCGACCAGCATCGCTTTGACCGCCGCTCGGCTGACCTCGTCACGGTACAGGCTGCTCTTGCTCGCCGCCCGCATCTTGAATTCGTACGTGGCCCAGATCGGGCCGGAATCGACATGCTCGGCGGCCTGCACCGCGGTGACGCCCCATTCCTTCTCCTCATTCAGGATCGCCCAATCCAGCGAATTGGCGCCTCGATCTCCGGTGATCCCGGGATGCAAAATGATGCAGGTGTGCTGTTCCCAAAGGTCACGCGGAATGACCTGTGCCAGCATCGGGCACAGCACGAGGTCGGGCTGGAACTGACGCACCGCCTCGCGCATCGCGTCGCCGGTGGTACCGACGGCGACGCCGACCTGGTGACCCAGGGCTTTCAGTTCGATGTGGGCGTGTTGAGTCAGGCTGTTGTAGGCACTGGACAGTAACAGTATGCGCATGGTGTGTCCCTTTCGGCGTTGGTTGTGTTGTTATGGGTAGGGCG
>JALORT010000441.1 GCA_025458755.1 Methylotetracoccus sp. | reverse complement strand
TTTCGGATGATACGAACGATAGGCCCGGTAACCAATCACTGCGATCACCGCGAAGAAAGTCGCCGCCAAGCCCGCCGCAAAATCCCGGTACCGGAGGCTGATGGTTGAACGGTAGGTGTGCCCGACGGTGAACGGAATGCGCAGTTGGGCATGGCCGTAGGTAGCCGCATCGCCGATCGTCGCGATTAGCGCATAGTAACCGGGGCGCGCAATCTCCACATCGGTGGCGACGGTGCCGGTACGATAGATCGTCGCCGGAACTTCCAGCACAGTGCCCTTCTGCCGCGGCCATCGCCCGATCACCGGCGACGACGGTTCTTCCTCGACCACGCGGAGCGCCACGGGAATCGCTCGGATGTCGCGGCCGAGCAGGTCGATCGTCAGGTAAGTCTTACCGACGTCGGGAATCTCCCTGCAGAAGTTCGCGAATCGCGCCTGATCTTGACGGCCGGGTCCCTCCTGCATCGCCGAGAAACGCACCACATAGGCCGAAGAATTGCTCACCAGGCAGTCCATGGTTGTGCTGGCGGAGGATTGCCTTCCGGCAAAGTGATCGCGCTGGGCGTGAGCCGCGTGAGCGGCTCCCGTGACCGCCGCAGCCAGTATCCCGCCTGCGACCATGCGGCCAACCCGAGCGCGTTTTCCTCTTGCTCCTGTCATGTCCTCGCCTCCCGTCGGTGGTGTCATGTTTGAAAGCAGAACCCGGCACCGATTACCAATCCGCCGTCTGAAGGCACCCGGCTGCCGATCCCGCAACTGTTATTCCGCCAACCTGCAAAAAATGCCGGCGACGACCAGAAGCCATCCGCGCATCCGTGACGTCTCACCAGCGGTATCGAAGCGCTGCCTGCGCGGCTATTCATCGCGTCGCCGAGGCAACAACGGCGGAGGACTTCAGACGTTTGGAGCTGGGTGCGAACCGGTGGATGAATTTCTGGGCGAGAGGGCTCAATTCTGCCAACATCCACCGGCCGCAAGGTTAGTTGAGCAATATGTGGGCCACCCACGAAGATCCATGAATCGGCGCCATCCCCGTCCGACTTCATCGAGAGTATTGGGGGAAAAGCCACACCCCGCAAAGCAAATGGCTCAGAACGCTGAGCGGTGGCCGTTGGAATCAGACGACCCGTCGAAAGATTTTGCGCTAACGCCGGGGGTGTTTTCACACCGCCGGATGGGGCTCGGAAGCCACAGAGCAGATCGGTGTCATGCAGCAAGCAGAATCTCGGGGAGGTTAAACAGAACCGTGCTGCAGTTGTCGAAGGGCTGGTGGATGCAATCAACCGGCAATTGGAGAATTACGATGATACGTGTGACTGGAATCGCTCTAGCACTGAGTCTGGCACTGAGTCTGTTCGGTTCTTTGGCCATGGCCGCGGAATGCCCCGCGTTGTTGGACTTCTCACTGCCGCCGCTTCGCGGCGGGGATCCGGTGAATTTCTGTGAGACCTACCGCGGTAAGGTCGTTTTGGCCGTCAACACGGCCAGCCGTTGCGGCTATACGCCGCAGTTCAAAGGCCTCGAGACGCTGTATCAGAAATACAAGGATCGGGGTTTCGTGGTGTTGGGTTTTCCTTCTGACGACTTCAAGCAAGAATACTCTGAAGCGGAAAAGACTGCCCAGGTCTGCTACCTGAATTACGGGGTGACATTTCCGATGTTTACCAAGACCCAGGTCACCGGTGATGGGGCCAATCCGTTCTTCAAACGACTTGCCGCCGGCACCGGCACCGAACCCGCATGGAACTTTTACAAGTACTTGATTGATAATCGGGGTTTGGTTCGGGAAGCCTATGCGTCCAAAGTCGCACCGGAAAGCACCGAGCTGCAGCGGGCGATCGAGGCGCTGTTGCCCCCGGAAAGCACCTCCGCCGCTCATTGAAGCGCAGGGCTCGCGGCTGTTACTCTTCGCCCCGATCACCACCCCTTCGAACGCCCGGCAACCCGCACCCGCGGGCTGCCGAACTCACGGGACGGGACCGCGACCCGCGTATGTTGAACAGTCGTCTGCTGGAACGGAAGCGCGAAAATCTTCTTCGCTACCGGCTCGGCCTTCGCGTCGCCGAGCGCGGTGTCTTAGCGGCCGTTGGGGACGGCATCGCCTGGATCAAGGGCCTGCCGTCCGCTGCCATGAACGACATCCTCCGCTTCGACGACGGCAGCTGGGCCGTCGTGTACGATCTGACGGAGACCCGGATCGGGGCGATCCTGCTACACCAAACTGAACAGTTGACGGCCGGCACCCCGGTGCGCCGCCTGCGGCAGACGCTCGACATTCCGGTCGGTGACGCCCTACTCGGGCGGGTAGTCGATCCGATCGGCGAACCGCTGGACGGCCTCGGCCCACTTGAAAGCACAAGCCGCCGTCGGCTCGACTGCCCGGCACCGCCGATCATCGCCCGCGAGTTTGTTCACGACCCGTTATACACCGGTGTCAAGACCATCGACTCTCTGGTTCCTATCGGCAAAGGTCAGCGTCAACTGATCATCGGCGACGAGAGCACCGGACGGAGTGCACTCGCGCTGGATGCCGTCATCAGCCAGCGCGGCCGGAACGTGTATTGCGTGTACGTGCTCATCGGCCAGAAGCGTTCAACGGTCATCGGAACGATTGCGACGCTGCGGAAGCACCAGGCGCTTGCCTATACCACCGTCGTGGTCGGCGAAGCCTGGTCGCTGCCGGGCCTGAAGTACCTGGCACCATTTGCCGGATGCACGATCGCCGAGGGCTGGATGGCGGAGGGCCGCGATACGCTGGTGATCTACGACGACTTGAGTACCCACGCGCGCACCTATCGCGAACTGTCGCTGCTGCTGCGGCGGCCTCCCGGGAGGGAAGCGTTCCCCGGCGACATTTTTTACCTG